>CAYWTI010000056.1:0-14458 GCA_964461175.1 uncultured Actinomycetes bacterium
CAGTCCGCCGACGACCCCACCGTCGAGCCGCTCGCGGACCTCTCACGCGTGGTCTACCTGCCCGCAGGACGTAGCCTCGACAAGTACTCGCTGTTCACGGAGGTGCCCGCGTTCGCAAGGCGCATCGCCGACTTCGCCGCACGCGAGGGCACTAGCTACGACATGCTGTTCTCGCACTACTGGCTTTCCGGAGAGGTCGCCTGTCTGCTGCGCCCGCGCCTCGCGCCGACCTGGGCTCACGTCGCCCACACGCTCGGGCTGGTCAAGAACCGGACGCTGGCCGTCGGGGCGCGCCCCGAGCCGCAGCTCCGCATCCAGGTCGAGGCTGAGATCGCACACGAGGCGGACCTCCTGGTGGCGTCGACAGACGACGAGCGCAACGACCTCGTCGAGCTCTACGGTGCCGACCCCGAGCGCGTGTACGTGGTGCCGCCTGGTGTCGACCTGTCTCTGTTCCAGCCTCTCGACCGCGCCGAGGCGCGGCGCAAGATCGGCTACAGCGAGGGCCGCCTGCTTCTTTTCGTCGGCCGCCTCGAGCGGCTCAAGGGCGTCGAGGTCGCCATCCGCGCGCTCGCGTTCCTGCGCGACCGCAAGCACGACGATGTCCGGCTGTTGATTCTCGGCGCGGACAGCAAGGACGGCGACGAGAGCGAGATGGAACGTCTGAAGGCGATCGCGACTTCGGTCGGCGTGCGCGACCGCGTCGACTTCCTCGGCTCGGTCGCGCATCACGAGCTGCCGTTCTTCTACTCCGCCGCGGACGCGGTGGTCATGCCGTCGTACAGCGAGTCATTCGGGCTCGTCGGCCTCGAGGCGCAGGCGTGCGGCCGGCCGGTCGTGGGCTCGGACGTCACCGGGCTGCGCTCGGTCGTGCGCGACGAGGTGAGCGGTTATCTCGTCGCGGGCCACGACCCGGCGGCCTACGCCGAGCGGATCGGGCGCCTGCTGGAGGACCCGGAGCTCGCGCAGCAGATGGGACGTCGGGGACGGCTGCTCGCGCAGCGCTTCTCGTGGTCCAGGACCGCCGACCGGCTGGAGCAGCTGTTCGAAGGTGCGGTTGCGGAGCGCGACCAGCTACGCGATCAGGTCCGGGTCCAAGCGAGCGCGCGGCAGGAATAGGGGAAGGTCGCCGGATCCGTCTTGGTGAGCGCGGTCGGCCGGGTGCCGTCGGCGTTCATCAGCCAAACCTGGTCGCCGCTGAGGAACGCGATCTGGTGACCGTCGGGTGAGGCGACGGGTGACGTCACGTCGATCGCCGGATCGGCCGGCAGTCCCGAGGCGAGCGTCAGGGCTGCCGGCGGGGAGACCACGTTGACGACGAAGGCCTTCGAGTAGGCCGTGCCGCCGCTCGCGATCGACGCGGCGAAGACTAGGTGCGTCGAGTCGGGGAGCCACGCCGGCGGTCCGAGGTCGCCCGACGCCAGCGACGCCGTCGTGGCCGGTCCGGTGAGGCTTCGCACGCGAAGGGTCACGGCCGACACGTCGTGACGCAGGTACGCGATGCGGTTGCCGGCCGGCGCCCACGCGATCGCCGAGACGGGTGCGCTGTCGAGGACCAGCTGATAGCTGGCGTGCAGGCCCACGTCGTAGCCGGTGACCTCGTCGCTGCCGGAGATGCCTTCGATGAACGCGAGGCGCAGTCCGTTCGGCGCCACGGCGGCCTCGGCGACGTTTTTGGCGATCACCTCGTCAGTGCCGTCGGCGTCGAGCCTGTGCAGCGTGTTGGCCGGGTCGATGTAGACGTAGCCCATGCCCGAGGCAAGCGATGCCGCCCAGCCGGCCTTGAAGCTCAGAGGTATCTCGCCACCGCCGGGCGTGAAATCCCACCACGTGTTCTCCGGCCCCTGGATCAGCAACGAGTCGCCCGACGGCGACCAGGTGAAGGACTTGACGGCGCTGGCGTCGAACAGCTCGCGCGGGAACCCGCGCTCGTCGACGATCCAGAGTCCCGCGGGCGTGCCGTCGGCCGCGTCGGTCGCGAATGCGATCCAGTGCCGGAGCGCGCGCTGAGGGCCGGTGGTGAAGCGGATGACCTCGTCGCGGCCGAGCTGGTTGCCGTCGATGTCGGCGGCGGCGGTGTTGACGACGATCTGGTACGCGGTCGTCGCATTCAGGAGCTGCGCGGGCGCAATGATCGCGCGGTGTCCATCGGTCGGGTCGAGGCGGACGTCGAACGGAACGTTCGGGCTGAGGGCAATCGCGGACTTGAGCGTCGCCGGTTTCATCTCGCGCGAGAAGTCGAGGCTCAGGTAGGCCGATGGGTCGACTGCCGTGTCGCCGTTTCCGGGGCTGGAGCCCGAGAGGGCCGGCGGTCCCTCGGTGACGAACGTCCACTCGTGCCGGAGGGTGTACGCGTTGCCGGCGGGATCGCGATAACCGGGTTCGAGGATGACGGTGTAGGTGGTGTCGGTGTGCAGCGTCTCGTGATCGTAGGCGAGCTCGTGGCTGTTGAGCCAACGGACGGTGCCGGTCGTCGGCGGAACGAGGTGGAGGCGGCTCTCGACCGACCCGCGGTCGACGTCGTGGTCGAAGGTGATCGTGATCGGGACGGCGGTGGAGACGTCGACCGTGTTGCGCTGAGGGGAGTAGTCGACGATCTGCGGCGGGTCGCCCGCGCATCCCGTGACGAGTGCGACCGCGCCGAGCGCCGCCGCCGCCAATAAAGCCCAGCCCTTCGCGGGCCCTCCCTCTCCCAGTGGCTCCCTCCCCCTAGCCAAACCAGCCTGAGGCCAGGTTAGAGACGTAAACGCTCGCCGCCAACTCACCCTGTTAAGGGTCGCAGCGGGCGACGACTAGAGGTGGGACTTCAGCCGCGCCCTCATCTCCTGCGCCAGCTGCTCCAGGCGCGAGGAGTCGACGAACAGGAGCGAGATGCTCGGGATCTGGTCGATCGCAGCCTCGATGCCGGCGAGCGACGGATCTGCGGCGCCGAGGATGTCCTTGACCTTGCGCGCCCGGTTGCCGAGGGCGTCTTCGGCCATTGCCTGGAGCTCGCCGACGATCGCGTTCCAATCGAGCTGCGGGCCGGCGTTGCGCGGCGGGGTCGTGGGCGCCACCGGCATCGACTGCGGCGGCGTCGGCTGGGTGTACTGGGAGAAGGACTGGGTCGGGATCTGCGCCGTCGGTGGCTCGGCCGCCATCGCAGGCATCGCCGGAATGACCGGCATGGTCGGCAGCGTCGGGCTGGCCGGCGCGGGCGCGGGAGCCTCCGCCGGAGGTGGCGTGTACGCAGGCGCCGCGGGAGCGGCTGCGGCAGCCGCGGGCTGCTGACGGCCGCGCTGCGCCCCGACGATCTCGTCGACGTCGAGCGGCGGGTGCTTGGTCGCGTCCGCGGACTTGACCTCGATCATCGCCTTCGGGTCCTCGCACAGCGCCAGCGCCTGGTCGGGCTTGTCGGCGATCTCGCGCGACTCGCTCGTGTACGCGCCGGCGAGGTCGCCCTGGGCCAGGATGATGACGCCGGTCCCGCCGTTGGAGCGGATCATCACGCTGCCACTCAGCTTGCGTTCGCTCAAGAAGTTGAGCAGCGCCCTCATGTCGACCCACGCCGCGTAGAGCTCGGTGTACATCGGCCGCGAGACGGTCAGCTCGTAGAGACCGTCGATGAGCTCGGGCGAGAGACCGACGACATCGAGCACGCCGTGGCCCGCCGTGACGTCGTCGTTGAATCGCTGCAGCGCCTGCTTGCCGAGGACGAGGCTTCCGGCCTCCGCCGCGCCGTCGTACAGGCACTCGAGCGCCGAGCCCTCGCGGAACAGGATGAGGCCCGACGCATCGTCGGTCAGCAGCCGCACGTAGCCGGTGTAGCCCTCGCGCTCCAGCGTCGTCAGCAGGCGCGGGAAGTCGACGAACGAAGTCTTCAGCGAGTCGTAGAGGATCTGCCCCGCGGGAACGGGGATGGGCTCCCGGCCGTGCTTCGGCTGCGGGCGGTGCTTCACGCCACGTCGCGGCTGCGGTGCTTCCACCTTTCTGTCCGTTTCAGCATGCTCTTTTCGCTCCGCGCGAGGCTGCGGCCGCTCGGCTTCCGGCTCCGGCTCCGTGTGAGCCTCGGCCGGTGCCTGGCTCGGAACGGGCGCTCCAGCCGAGGTGACCAGCTCGGGGATGCCGGCCTTGACCGTCTCGTCCGCCGGGAGCTTGGCCTTGGCGTCGAACTCGTAGTCGCCTTTCGTCCAGTGCAGCGCGTTGACGACGGCGTCGTCACCCGACTTCCCGTCGCCCTGGGCGTGGAAAAGATGGCCGAACAGGAAGTACAGCGAAGTGGACTGGCCGTTCCCATTGCGGACCGTGAGGGTACCGGTCGACCGCTCACCTTGAGCAGATTCCAAAAGCGAGCGAAGGGGGGTTTCGGCAAGCGTGCCGTGCGACTGCAACAGTCTTCTCCTGAGATCGGGCAGGCCCGATCGGGGTCTGGAAGAAAGTTAGTATAGGCATCGAGATCAGACCTGCGCGCCCGGAGCCGCCCGAGCTCCCTGTAACGCCGCGACCGTCTCCCGCGCGCCTCTTCCTCGTCCGGCACGGCCAGTCGACGTGGAACAAAGAGCACCGCATCCAGGGTCAGCTCGACCCCCCGCTTTCGGCCGAGGGGCGCCGCCAGGCGGAACTGCTGGCTCTTCGGCTGGCGGGTCGCGCCTTCGCCGCCGTCTACGCGAGCGACCTGCAGCGCGCGTTTGCCACAGCCGAGATCGTCGGCGCCGCCATCGGCGTCGCGCCGCGGCCGAGCGAGGACCTGCGCGAGGTGTTTCTCGGCGAGTGGGAGGGCCGGACCACAGAGGAGATCGCCGCCGCGTACCCCGCGGCGTGGGCCGCGTGGGTCGAGGAGCCCGATTGGGACGTCGTCCCGGGCGGCGAGGGCGCCGGGCCCTTCGAGGTTCGCGTCGCCGGTGCGCTGGACCGAATCGTCGCCCGGCATCCGCACGGAGACGTGCTCGTGGTCACGCACGGTGGCGTCATCCAGGTCGCGCTGCACCGCATCGTCGGCCGTCCCAGCCACGGCCTCTTCCCTTTCAAGATCCAGAACGCGTCGATCACGCTCATCGAAAGGCGCGAGGGACGCTCCGTCATCGGAGGCGTCAACGACATCGCGCACCTCGAGTCGTCGCTCGTCACCGAGGTCGGCCCTGGATGACGGGCGAGAACGAGCGCTGGGACGCCGAGCTCGCCGAGCGCGCGACGCCCGCGCCGCTGCTGCAGACATGGGCGTGGGGCGAGGTCCAGGCACGCGCCGGCTGGAACGTGCAGCGCGTCCGGCTCGAGGCTGCCCGCGCGATGGCGAGCGTCCAGCTGCGCAGCGTCGGACCGGCGCGCGAGGCGTACGTGCCGCGCGGACCGGTGCCCGCGACCGCGACCGCGGTCGACGCGCTCGTCGAGTGGGCGCGGTCCGAACGCATCGCCAAGCTCGTGATCGAACCGGACGCGCCTTCGGAGCTAGGCGACGCGCTGCGCGAGCACGGCTTTGCGCCGGCGGCGCCGACGCAGCCGCAGCACAGCCGCATCCTCAAGCTCGCGCCGCCCGACCAGCTGCTCGCGACCTTCAAGCACGGCCGCCGCTACAACATCCGCACCGGCATCAAGCGCGGCGTGGTGGTCGAGGAGGGCAAGGACGCGGCGGAGCTTGCCCGCCAGTCGGCCGCGGTCGAGCGCCGCGAGTCGATCAACCTGCCCGGTAGGAGCTACTACCAGCTCCTGCTCGACCTGCTGCCATGGTGCCGGACGTACACGGCGCGCGCGCCGAAGACGCAGGAGCCGCTGGCGACCGTGCTCGTCGCCCGCCACGCGGGCCGCGCGTACAGCCTGTTCGCCGGCCGTACCGGCGCGCACCGCGAGCTGATGGGCAACGACCTGGCCTGGTGGTCGGCGATCTCCGCGGCCGCCGAGGCGGGCTGCAGCGAGTTCGACCTCTGGGGCGTGCCGCCGCCGGACAGCGGCCCCGACCACCCCTGGCACGGGCTCGGCTTCTTCAAGGCCGAGTTCGGCGGCGAGGAGGTCGCGTACGCGGGCGCGTGGGAGATCGTCCTGGCCGCCGGGTCAGCCCGGCTGCTCGAGGCCGAGCGCAAAGCCCGCGCCTACATTCGGGGCCTGAAACGAAACATTCCCTAACAATCCTTCAACGTCGTTTAGTATGGAGACATGGCTGTGGCGGAATCCGGGCGTCGGGTGCTGGTCGTCGAGCCGGACAGCACCATCCGCCGGGAGATCAAGCAGGTGTGCGAGCAGGACGGCTACCAGGTGGTCGAGGCCGACGCGGGGTCGGAGGCGCTGCGGCAGGTCGAGACCGCCCGCCCGAGCGTCGTCCTCCTCGAGGTGACGCTGCCGGACAGCGCCGGCTTCGACGTGTGCCGGGAGCTCCGCAAGCTCGACCCGGTCGTGCCCGTGATCATGATGAGCTCCCGCGGGGACGAGATCGACGCCGTGGTCGCGCTCGAGATCGGCGCCGACGACTACGTCACCAAGCCACTGCGCCTGCGCGAGCTCGTCGCGCGCATGGCGGCCCACCTGCGGCGCTCGCGGCTCGAGAACGCGGAGGCGATGCGCAGCCGGCTCGAGTTTCGTGACCTCGTTATCGACGTCAACGAGCGCCGGACGTACAAGAACAGCAAAGAGGTCGAGCTGACGCACACCGAGTTCGACCTCCTCACGTTCCTTGCGAGCAACGCCGGCAAGGTGCTGAGCCGGGAGAAGATCCTGAACTCGATCTGGGGATACGAGTACCCAATCGAGACGCGCGTCATCGACGTGCACATCCGCAACCTGCGGCGCAAGATCGAGACGCAGCCCTCGCGTCCGTACTACATCCTGGCCGTGCCGGGGATCGGCTACCGCTTCACGAACGCGAGGCCGGCCTAACCCCCAGCTCGTCGAGCGACGCGTGGATGAAAGGCCGCTCGGCCAGGCGCGGGTGCGGGATCACGAGGTCGGGCTCGCGCACGTGCCGGCCGCCGAACAGCAGGATGTCGACGTCGATGATCCGCGGCCCCCAGCGCCGCGTGGGCTTACGGCCGCCCTCGCGCTCCACCTCTTTGACGGCCTCGAGCAGGCGCCGTGGCGTGCCGAGCCACTCCGCCTCGACGACCTGGTTGAGAAACCTCGGCTGGTCGAGCACACCCCACGGCTCGGTCTCGATCACGCTGCTTTCGCGAAGGATGCGCACCCCTTTCCGTCCCAACCGGCGCCGAGCCGACGCGAGATTGGCTTCGCGCTCTCCCAGGTTCGAGCCGAGTCCGATGTAGACCTTCGTCAACGCATCCTGTCGGCCGCTCGCACCGCGCGCGACACGGCGCGCACATCGTGCACGCGGACGATGTCGGCGCCGCGCAGGACCGCGGCCACGTTGGTGCTGATCGTGCCCTCGAGCCGGTCCTCGACGGGCAGGTCGAGCAGCTTGCCGAGGAACGACTTGCGCGATGTGCCGACGAGGATCGGCTGCCCCAGCTTGCGCAGCTCGTCGAACCGGCGCATCACCTCCCAGTTCTGATCCGCGTTCTTGCCGAACCCGATGCCGGGATCGACGATGACCTTTTCGCGCGGCACGCCGGCCGCGACCGCGCGCTCGACGGCGACGCCGAGGAACCTCTTGATCTCCGCCATCAGGTCGCCGGCGTACTCGGTGCCGTCCTGGTTGTGCATGAGCACGAGCGCGCAGCCGTGTCGCGCGGCCAGCTCGGCGATGCGGGGGGAGCGGGTCAGACCCCAGATGTCGTTAAGGATCGTCGCGCCGGCCGCCTGCGCGAACTCCGCGACCTCCTGCTTGTAGGTGTCGATCGACACGGGCACACCGGAGTCCGACGCGAGCAGGCGCACCACCGTCTCGGTGCGCGCGATCTCGTCCGCGACGCTGATCGGCTCGTGGCCCGGGCGTGTCGACTCGCCGCCGACGTCCAGCATGTCGGCGCCCTCGGCGACCATGCGCAGGCCCTGGGCGACTGCCGCGTCGGGGTCGGCACCGAGACCGTCGCCGCTGAACGAGTCGGGCGTTGTGTTGACGATGCCCATCACGTATGTGCGTGAGCCCCACTCGAAGACCCGGCTGCCGATTCCGGCGATCATGCCGCGATTATCCTCAGCTATGGGATGAGGCTTTCCGATCTCGCGCAAGGCGCGGGCGCGGCCGTCGAGGGCAACGGCGACGTCGACGTCACGGGCATCGCTTACGACTCGCGCCGCGTCGAGGCCGGTGACCTGTTCGTCGCCGTCCAGGGCCTGCACGTAGACGGCCACCACTACCTCGCCGATGCGGTCACCCGGGGCGCGGTCGCGGTCGCGATCGAGCGCGGTCCCGCGCCTCCCGGCGTCACGGTGCTGCGCATGCCGTCCACCCGCATCGGTCTCGCCGAGCTGGCGGCGGAGCTCCACGGCCGGCCCTCGCGGCGGCTCAAGGTCGCGGGCGTCACGGGCACCGACGGCAAGACGACGGTGACGCACATGGCCGAGCACGTGCTGCAGGCGAGCGGGATCATCGCCGGCGCGATGAGCACGGTCGCGTTCAAGCTGAGCGGCCGCGAGGTCGACAACGTCACGGGGCAGACGACGACCGAGGCGCCGGAGGTCCAGGCCTGGCTCGCGCGAATGGTCGAAGGCGGCGCGCAGTGTGCGGTCATCGAGACGACATCGCACGCGCTGGTCCAGGAGCGCGTGCGCGCCTGCGACTTCGACGTCGCCGCGTTCACCAACGTCGGTCACGACCACCTCGACTACCACGCATCGTGGGAGGACTACCTCGCGGCCAAGGCCCGGCTCATCGACCTCGCCGCCAGCTCGGCGGACAAGGGCGTGGAGAAGACGGCGGTGCTCAACCGCGACGACGTCAGCTACGAGAAGCTCGCCCGGCGTCCGATCGCGCGGCGCTGGACGTACGGGCTCACGACGGCCGCGGACCTGCATCCGCTCGACCTCGCCATCACCGGCACGGGCTCGCGGTTCCGCCTCAAGACGCCGAACGGAGAGACCGACGTTGTCCTCAACGTGCCTGCCCGGTTCAACGTCTACAACGCGCTGTGCGCGGCGGGCATCTGCCTCGCGCTCGGCGTCGAGGTGGAGGACATCGGCCGCGGGCTCGCGGCGTTCGAGGGTGTGCGCGGGCGCCTCGAGCCCGTCGACGCGGGGCAGGATTTTCGCGTCTACATCGACTTCGCGCACGCCGCCGGTTCGCTGGCGAGCGCGCTGGCCGAGCTGCGGCCGTTCACGCGCGGGCGTCTCATCGTCGTCTTCGGGTCCACTGCGCGCTCCGACCACGACCGGCCGGGGATGGGCCGCGCGGCGGCAGAGTTCTCGGACTTCTTCATCATCACGAGCGACGACCCGCTGAGCGAGGACCCTGTCGAGATCGCGCGCGATGTGCAGGAGGGCGTGACGGGCAAGGCTCCGGGGCGGGATTACGAGATCGTCATCGACCGCCGGGCCGCGATCCGGCGCGCGATCGAGCTCGCCCAGCCCGGCGACACGGTGCTGCTCGCGGGCAAGGGGCACGAGCGCTCGATGCGGACGGCGAAGGGGTCCGAGCCGTGGGACGAGCGCGCGGAGGCCGAGGCCGCCATCCGGGAGCGGCTTGCGGTCTAGAGGCGGCCGCCTCCGACCATGCGCACGATCTCGACCACATCGCCTGCGCGCAGCACCACGGCCGGGAAGCGCGAGCGCTCGACGATCTCGCCGTTGTGCTCGACCGCGACGGCGCGGGGATCGATGCCCAGCGTGGCCAGGTAGTCGACGAGCGGCGTCGACGACGCGAGCTCGACCTTCTTGCCGTTGATGCGCAGCTCGATCACGCGAACATCCTGATCGCGGCGTAGCCGGCGGCGCCCGCACGCAAGCACGCCGCGACGCGGGCCTCCGTCACGCCGCCGATAGCCAGCACCGGGATGCGCAGCGCGCCGGCCACCCGCGCCAGCTGCTCGACTCCCTGCGGCGCGGCGTCGGGGTGGCTGGGGCTCGGCCACACCGGACCGAAGAGGACGAAGTCCGCGCCCTCGTCCTGCGCCTGCGTGGAGGCGGCGAGGGAGTGGACCGACCGGCCAACGAGGCCGCCGCCGATGAGACGCCGTGCCTCATCGACGCCGATGTCGTGCTCGGGAAGGTTGACGCCCGCCGCTCCGGCGGCGAGCGCGATATCGCAGCGCGAGCTGACAACTACCGGCACCGGCGAGCGGGCGACCAGTGTCATCGCCTCGCGCTCGAGCTGGCGGGCGGTGGCGTCCGGCGCGCGGAGCTGGAGGATGCTCGCTCTCGCGGCGGCGCGCAGCCCCGCCTCGGCGGTGGCGACGACGGCCATCGCCGCCGGGAGGGTCAGCTCGGCCGCGACACGCCTTCCGTCGGCGAGCTCGGACGCGCCTCACGCTGCATCGCGATCCGCCCGGCGAGGTAGGCCCTGCGCCCGCCCTCGACGCCGAGGCGGATCGCCTCCGCCATGAGCGGTGGGTTCTTGGCCAGCGCGACCGCGGTGTTGACTAGGACGGCGTCCGCGCCGATCTCCATGGCCAAGGCGGCGTCCGACGGCGCGCCGATGCCGGCGTCGACGACGACTGGCACCGTGGCCTGCTCGACGATGATGCGGATCTGCTCGAGCGTCTGCAGGCCCTGCGCCGACCCGATCGCCGAGCCGAGCGGCATGACCGTGACGGTGCCGATGTCCTGGAGCTTGCGCGCGAGCACGGGGTCGGCGTTGATGTAGGGCAGGACCTTGAACCCCTCGTCCGTCAGCACGCGCGCCGCCTTCAGCGTCTCCTCGGGGTCGGGGAACAGGTAGCGCGGGTCGGGGATGATCTCGAGCTTGATCCAGTCGGAAAGGCCCATCGAGCGCGCGAGCCTGGCGATCCGGATGGCGTCCTCCGCCGTCTTGCAGCCGGCCGTGTTCGGCAGCACGCGGTAGCGCGACCAGTCGATGGTGTCGAAGATGGTCCGCTTGCGCGTCGCGTCGAGCTCGACGCGGCGCAGCGTGACCGTGACGACGTCGCAGCCGGACGCTTCGAGCGCGGCGAGCTGCGTCTCCTCCGATGGGTACTTGCCGGTGCCGAGGAAAAGGCGCGACCGCAGCTCCACCCCGGCGACGACGAGCGGATCGGCGTGTGTCAGCGTCTGCACGCCATGAAGCTTACGGCGGGCGGCTAGAACTCCTGCTGCACGAGCAGCCGGTCGTGGCCGTAGCTGAGGCGCTTCACCGCCTCGCGCACGGGCAGCCACAGCAGGCGGTCGACCTCGGCGCTGGGCTTGAAGCGGCCGCCGCGCGGCTGCATCACCCAGTAGCACGCGAGCTTGTCGCGCCCGCGCCTGTCGACGTACGCGGTGCACCCGAGCGGGGGGCCGAGCTCGCAGCGGAGGCCAGTTTCCTCGCGCACCTCGCGCAGGGCGCAGTCCTCGGGCGTCTCGTCCGGCTCGACCTTGCCCTTGGGCAGGGTCCAGTCGTCGTACTCGGGGCGGTGAATGACGGCGATCTCGCGCTGTCCGGTGCGCGACTTGCGGACGACGACGCCGCCGGCGGCTCTCATGACGGTCACGTCCGCGACATCCAGGATTCTTGTGGCCACGTTTGCTCCTTCGTCTGCTGCGACGTTTGCGGTGACGAGAGTTTAACCGCGAAGGCCCGCTGTGTTGAGTATCGCAAACGCAATCCATGCGAGCACAGCTGAAGCTGGGATCGTGACGATCCATGCCGCGACGATGCTCGCGCCCACGCCCCACCGGACCGCGGCAAGGTTGCGGCTCGCGCCGACGCCCATCACCGCACCGGTGATCACGTGCGTGGTGCTGACCGGCAGACCGGCGAGCGTCGCGCCCTGGATGACGATCGCGCCCGTGAGCTGAGCCGACATCCCCGTGACCGGCTCGAGCTTCAGAATGCTCCAGCCCAGGGTGCGGATGATCCGCCAGCCGCCCGCGTACGTGCCGAAGCCGATCGCGGCGGCCGACAGCACGACGACCCAGATCGGGACCTGGAACTTCGGGATGACGCCGGCGGCGACCAGGGCGAGGGTCATCGCGGCCATCGTTTTCTGGGCGTCGTTCGCGCCGTGTGAGTAGGACAGGAAGGCGGACGTGAGGATCTGTAGCGTGCGCATCGTCCGGTTGACGGGACCCGGCCGCGCCTTCAGCCGGTAGATCACGAGAAGCAGGGCGATGGCGAAGGCGCCGGCGGCGACGAAACCGAGCGGGGGCGAGATGACGAGGCTGGCGACCTGCTTGCCCAACGCAGCCCACTTGACGCCCGCGAAACCGTGTGCCGCCGCAATGCCGGCGCCGCACAGGCCGCCGATCAGCGCATGCGTCGAGCTGCTCGGTAGACCGCGATACCAGGTGACCAAATTCCAGGTGATGGCACCGACCAGCGCGGCCATCACGACCACGAGGCCGGGCTTGATGGCGAGCGTGCTCGCGATCGTGTTCGACACCTTGGCCTGGAAGAACGCCACCGTTACGACCGCGCCGAACAGGTTGAACACCGCCGCCAGGCCGACCGCGGCGTGGGGCGACATGGCGCGGGTCGAGATCGACGTGGCGATTGCGTTGGCGGTGTCGTGGAACCCATTGGTGAAATCGAAGACGACTGCGACCGCGATCGTGATCCAGAGCAGGATCGCGGTCTCAGGCATTCTTGATCGCGATCGTCTCCATCACGTTGGCGGCGTGCTCGCACGCGTCCATGGTCGCTTCGAGCAGGTCGTACACGTCCTTCCACTTGACCAGCTCCGAGGCGTCCTTGCCACCGGAGAAGAGGTCGCCGATAGCCACCCGCAGCAGGCGATCGCCTTCGTTCTCGAGGCGGTGGATCTCGGCCCGGTGTGGCTGGAGCGCGGCGGAGCCCTCGATCTTCCTCACCGCGGCGGCGATCTCGACGCCGGCCTTGGCAAGGTACTCGCCCATCTCCTTGGCAGGCCCGGTGATCGGCTCGACCCCGTACAGGTCGATCTTGTCGCCGGTCTCTTCGCCGAGGTCGACGATGTCGTCGAGGCTCGAGGCAAGCCGCAGGATGTCCTCCTGGTCGAGAGGCGTCGCGAAGGTGTTGTTGATCAGCCTGTGGATCTCGTGCGTCAGCTCGTCGCACTGGTGCTCGAGGTCGCGCAGGCGAGCGTGACGGCTGCGTCCCTCAAGCAGCGACTTGCTCAGCTCGGTCAGCGTCTCTTGGACGATGTCGCCCTGCCTGGCGAAGATTTCGAAGAAGCGGCGGCCGCGATTGATAGGGGTCAGCCTCACGGCCGCGTTCCCGAGCGTGCCGTCAAGAGTTCTTCAGCGAGATCGTCTCGATGATCTCGGCCACCGCCTCGCACTGGTCGATGGTCCTCTCCAGAAGGTCGTAGAGGTCCTTCCACTTGACCACGTCCGCGGGCTGCCGGCGGCCGCTGTAGAACAGCGCACGCAGCGCCTCGCGCGTGATGCGGTCGCCGTCGTTCTCGAGCCTGTGGACCTCGGTGAGGGTGGGCGCCAGCGGGCGCCCGTCCCGCAGGTTCGCGACCGCTTGGCGCAGCTGCGCGCCGGCCGCGGCCAGGCACCTGCCCATCTCCCTGGCGCTGTCCTCGATCGGCGCCGCCTTGTAGAGGTCGATCTTGTCCGCCACCTCCTCGGCGAGGTCGACGATATCGTCGAGGCCCTCTGCCAGCGCGAGGATGTCGCCCCGCTCGATCGGCGTGGAGAAGGTGACGTTGGTCAGGGTGTAGATCTCGCGCGCGACGTCGTCGCACCTGTGCTCGAGGTCACGCAGCCGCTCGTGGGCGCTTTGCCCGCGGGCAAGCGAGTCGCACAGCGCGACTAGCGTTTCCTCGACCAGGGCCACCTCGTCCGCGAACAGGTCGTAAAACCGCGTCTCGCGCGGCACCAGGCTGAGCCTCAATCGTCCCCCGCGCTAAAGCGTAAGCGAACCTGCCGGGCCGCCCGGTCAGAGGTTGCCGGTCAGAGGTTGCCGGCCAGCGCGATCTGACGTCGCAGCACCCACCGGCTCACGAGGTTGACGCCGAGGACCAGGACGATGAGCACGAGCGCGGCGCCCCACGCCTGGTCCTGCAGCGACTTGTAGGGCAGCTGCGCGTACTTGAACACGGTCAGCGGAAGCGCTTGCATCGGCGCACTCGGATCCAGCTGCAGGACGTGGGCGCCAAACGCCGTGAAGAGCAGTGGCGCCGTCTCGCCTGCGGCGCGCGCCACGGCGAGGAGCGCGCCCGTGATCACGCCTGGCGCCGCGGCCGGAAGGACGAGCTGCAGCGAGACGCGCCACCGCGGCAGACCGAGCGCGAGGCCCGACTCGCGGAGGTTGTTGGGGATCAGGACGACGGCGCCCTCGGTCGTGCGCACGACCACCGGGAGCATCAGCACCGCCAGCGCGACGGCGCCGGAAAAGGCAGAGAAGTGGTGCAGCGGGACGACGAGAAACGCGTACACGAAGAGCCCGATCGCGATCGACGGCGTCCCGACCAGCACGTCGGCGCCCAGGCGGACCCACCCGGCCCAGCGCGCGTAACCGTACTCGGCCAGGTAGATGCCG
>CAYWTI010000057.1:0-21566 GCA_964461175.1 uncultured Actinomycetes bacterium
TCTTCTGGCTCCTGCGCTGAGCGTCGCCAGCCCGTAACCGGGGGCCGTACTCCCCGACGAGCGAGTCACGATGCACTTCTTCGCCGCCCTCGCCGTCGCCGTCCTGTTCGCGATCGCGCCGCACGCAATGAGCAGGTTGCCCACGCGAACACTGATTATCGCGGCGTTACCGCTGCTCCTCGTGATGAGCGCCGGCGTGATCGCGGGCCTCGCGCTCTACCCCGCCAGCGACATCGTCGTGGGAGGACTCTCGCTGCTGGCGGGCGTCGTGCTGGGCCGAGCGATGCCGCGCAGCTTCGTCCCGTTCCTGATCCTCCTGCTGATCCTGAGCGTCCTTGATGTTGCCCAGAACATCGCGTTCGCCGGGCCGTCGGCGCCGTCGACGGGGGCAGCGGGTTCCACCGCGGCGCCGGGTTCACATCTCATCTGGCTCAACTTCTGGCTGCCGCTGCCGGCCGGGCATTTCAACATCGGCTTCGCCGACCTGCTCCTCATCAGCGCGATCAGCGAGAACCTCAGGCTCCGCGGAGCAGCGCTTGCGCTGACGCTGATGCCCGGCCTGCTCGGACTTGGCCTGGGCGAGGCGATTCTGGCGACGTTGCGATCATCGCCGCCGGCGTTCTGGGTCGCCGTCGCCAGCTCGCTCGTGGTGTTGCTCACGGCCGGCTACGTCCTGACCGAGCTCGCGGTCAGGCGGGTTGGGATCAAGCCGGCCTAGCACTGGTTCACGCCCGGTTGTGACCGGGTGAGGACGTTCGGGCTCGTGAATCGCCTACGCAGACCTCCGGGGGGCAACCGGCGCCGAAACCAAAGCTGTCAGAGCAGCTCTGCACCCGCTGATCGCGGCCTTATCGACCGTCTCCATCACGTGGGGAATCGCCGCTTCGGGCCATCCGCCGGTATCATGCCCGCACCGTCCGGTTCCCTCCCGGCGGCCATGACGACCGGCGCATCTCGAACGCGCCCCTCGTGTGCCCGGCATTGTTCGAGGCAGGAGCGTCGCTTTGATAGCCACCAATCGGTCTCCGATGACGACGCGCGTCCCGCAGCCGTCCGCGCAGCCCTATGCCGAGCTCAAGCGAAGGGTCGAGGCGGCGGGCCTGATGAAGAAGAAGCCCGCTTACTACGTGCTGATGCTGGTCACGAACTCGATCCTGTTCGCCGGCACGCTGTGGCTGCTGGTCCTCGTGCACAGCGTGTGGGCGACGGCGCTGATCGCCGCGGCACTCGGCCTGGTCTCAGGTCAGCTCGGCTTTCAGCTCCATGACTCCGGCCATCGCCAGATGTTCCCGAGCCGGCGGCTGAACACCGTGATCGGAATCGTGACCGGCAACGCGCTGCTCGGGATGAGCCATGGATGGTGGGTCGACAAGCACAACCGTCACCACGGCAACCCGAACAACCTCGATCTCGACCCCGACATCGGAATCGGCGTCATCGCGTATTCCGAGGAGCAGGCGGTCGCCAAACGAGGTATCGCGCGCTGGATCGTGCGGCACCAGGCGGGCCTGTTTTTCGTCCTGATCTTCGGCCTCGCGTTTGCGATGCACGTCAATAGCGTGAGGTTCCTCGTCGGTGCCCCCAGGCGAACGCGGTTGGTCGAGGCGGCCGTGCTCTGCGTGCACGCGTTGGCGTTCCCGGCGCTGCTGGTGGTGATGGTGGGACCGTGGCGCGCCTTGCTCGTCATCGTTGTCCAGAAGTGCGTCGGTGGGTTTTACCTGGCATCCGTCTTCGCGCCCAATCACAAGGGCATGCCGCAGATCGAGAAGGGCGAGGAACTCGACTTCCTCCGCTCGCAGGTGCTGACCTCGCGCAACGTGAGGTCGAATCCGATCACCGATCTCATCTACGGCTCGCTGAACTACCAGATCGAGCACCACCTCTTTCCGACCATGCCGCGCTGCAACATCCGGCGTGCGCACAAGATCGTTCGCGACTACTGCGCGGAGGTCGGCGTGCCGTACTACGAGACGTCGATCTACCGCTCTTATCGCGAGATCCTGAGCTTCCTGCACGAGGTGGGCACGCCGCTGCGAACCGCGCCGGCCTGAGCCCGCTAGGCGCGTCGCCGATCGCTACGATCACACTCGGGCGGCAGGAGCCAATTCGGGATGAACGACGCACTCCGAGATCCGAGTCCCGAGGAGATCACCGGCTGGGTCAAAGCCACCTATCCCGAGACCGTGACCGCGTCAACGATGGGCGCCACGTTCTTCTCGCTCGATGAGAGCCACTGGCCCAACTTCGCCACCATCGTGACCACGGACCAGCACGACATCGGGCAGCCGTCGAAGTTGTCACGCCCGGGCGTGTTTCGTTTGAACATCGCGACGCGAAAGGCGACTTTTCAGCGCCTCGTCGGCGGCATAACCGACCCCGACTACTCCGCTCTCGACCGGTTGATGCCGCATCCGGTTTACGCGAAAGAGCTCTGGGTCTGCGTTCTGAACCCAAGCCGCCAGACGTTCGAGGAGCACGTCAAGCCGCTGATCGCGGAGAGTTACGAGCGCCTGGCGCGGGCGCGTCGCCGCCGCACCTGAGCGGCATCCCTCGTCCTCGAGGATGAGCCCAGGAATCGATCCGCCGGCTGACGACACGCCGCCAAGCGAAACCTAGGCTGGACGGCATGGATAACACCACCACCGTCGTCGAGACCCACGGTCTCACCAAGCGATACGGCAGTGGAGTCCTCGCCGTCGACTCCATTGACATGAGCGTGCGCCGTGGCGAGGTCTACGGTTTTCTCGGGCCGAACGGGGCCGGGAAGACCACGACCCTGCGCATGCTCGTCGGCCTCATCAGGCCGACCTCGGGCACGGCCACGATCGTCGGCCGGGCGCCGGGCGATCCCAAAGGCCTGGCGCGAATCGGCTCCCTGATCGAGTCGCCAGGCTTCTACCCGTACCTGAGCGGAAGGGAGAACCTGCGCGTTGTCGCCGACCTCGCGGGGGCCGACGGCAAGCGGGTCGACGAGGTGCTCGACATCGTCGAGCTGACCTCTCGGTCGCGACGCAAGTTCGGCACCTACTCGACCGGCATGAAGCAGCGCCTTGGCGTCGCCGCGGCGCTCGTCAAGGACCCCGACCTCTTGATCCTCGACGAGCCGACCAACGGGCTCGACCCGCAGGGCATGGCGGAGATGCGCAAGCTGATCAAGGAGATCGGTCAGGGCGACCGGACGGTGCTTCTCTCTAGCCACCTGTTGGGCGAGGTGGAGCAGATATGCGACCGCGTCGGAGTGATCAGCAATGGCAGGCTGGTGCGTCAGTCGACCGTGCAGGACCTGGTCGGAAAGGAAGGCGTGCTCGTGCGGGCGGAGCCGATCGACAAGGCCCACGAGATGCTGACCGCGATGTTCGGCGCCGACGCGATCAGCCGCCAGGATGCCGCCATCCAGATCAGGGTCACGCCCGACCACAGCGGCGACGTCAACACAAAGCTGGTCGGCGCGGGAATCACGGTCAGCGAGCTGCGGCCGTTTGAAAAATCCCTGGAGGAAGTGTTCTTCCAGCTGACAGGAGAGACGCAAGGATCATGATCGCAAGCATCAGAGCCGAATGGCGTAAGAACCGGTCGCGGCCGGCGTTGCTGGTGGCTTTGGGCCTCATCGCCGGGATCACGGTGCTGGCCTACAGCAGCAACTGGTACCTCGCGACGCACCCCGTCTCCGCCGAAAGGGCGGTCTCGATCTCGCTGCTCTACCCCGAGCGGTTCCTCAACAACGTCATGGGTGCCGGATTTCCGCTCGGTGCGGCCATGGCGATCGTGCTCGGCGCGATCCTCGCCGGATCCGAGTACTCGTGGGGCACGCTCAAAACCATCTTCACCCAGGGGCCGGGCCGGCTCACGACGTGGGTCGGGCGGGTCGTGGTCTTCACGTTCTGGACAGGCGTCCTGACCGCGGTCCTGTTCATCGTCGGCGCGGCCTACAGCGCCGTGATCGCCGCCTTCAACAGTCACGCCGTGGTGTGGCCGGCCGCGATCGACATCGCCAAGGCGTTCGGCGCGGTCTGGTTGATCCTGACCGTGAACGGCGCGATCGGCATGGCGCTGGGCGTCGTCGTGCGCCAGTCCGCAGCCGCCATCGGCATCGGCGTCGTGTACCTCCTGAGCGTCGAGATCATCGCGGTGCGTTTCATAGGCGCGGTCTCCAACGGCGATTACAAGTGGATCAGCGACCTGTTCGTCGGCCAGAACGCGAGCGCGTTGATCGCTCAGCTCGGCGGGACGGCATCGATCGCACACGTGACGATCAGCGCCGGACAGGCGGTGCTGGTCATGTGCGCGTGGCTGATCGGGTTACTGATCGCGGCGTCCGGGCTGCAGCGCATGAGGGACGTGACATAGCGGCGAGCTCTGCGCGACCACCGTTGAGCGGCCGGCCGTGGTCCTGGATCACGGGCCGGCCGCGCCTCATCGACGGCCTGGTCGTCGGCTTTTCCCTGCTGGTTGGCGGCCTGAGCCTTGTGGGCTCCGGCTATCGCAGCTCGATCATCGCGTGGCTGGTCGTGCTCGTCGTCGGGCAATCCGCGATCCTCTTCTGGCGGCGCAGCCGGCCGCTGGCGGTGCTCGGCGCGACCATCGTGCTCACCGTTGTTGCCCTGGTCTTGACGCCCGACCGCGAACCGGGTTCGCCGGCGCTGGCATTCGCGGTGTACGCCGTCTCGGTTTACGATTCGGGCCGGCTGCGGCTGTGGGTCGCGATCGCCGCATTCGCGCTCGTCATCGGGGGCGTGGCCCTTCTTTTGACGAACGACTTCAACATGGCGCGCAAACTCATACCGGCCGGCGTCACTTCGGTCATCGCCTGGGTGATCGGCGACTACTTCCGCTCTCGGCGTCAATTCGTGTCCGACCTCGTGGCGCGCCACCGGCTCGAGCGTGAGCAGGCGGCCGAAGACGAGCGCCTGCGCATCGCGCGCGAGCTGCACGACGTCGTCGCCCACAACGTGAGCGCAATCGCCATCCAGGCCGGCGCGGCGCGCGTCTCCGGCGCGGCCACGCCCAAGAACGCGCTCGAGAACATCGAGCAGGAGGCGCGCGACACGCTTGCCGAGCTCAACAAGCTGCTGGGCGTGCTGCGCAAGAGCGCCGGCGCGCCGCTCGCGCCGCAGCCGACGCTGGCCGAAGCGGAGAACCTTCTGAAACCGGCCCGCGACGCAGGCCTCCAGGCGACGATGAAGATCACGGGCGAGCGCCGGCCGCTCCCTGCGACGGTCGACCTGTCTGCCTATCGGATCGTCCAGGAGGCTGTCACCAACGTGCTGAAGCACGCAGGCGCCTCACGTGTCGAGGTCACGATCGACTACGCGCCCGACGCCCTCGCGCTGACGATCAGCGACAACGGGGCGGGAGCGACTCCCACCGACACGTCGAGCGGGCACGGCCTGATCGGCATGCGGGAGCGGGTGCGGCTGTTCGGCGGCGAGCTGACCACGGGGTCCTCATCGCTGGGCGGGTTCACCGTCCGCGCAACGCTGCCCGTGAAGACTTGATCCGGGTCGCCCTCGCCGACGACCAGGAGATGGTGCGTACGGGGTTCCGCATGATCATCGAGTCACAGCCCGGCATGCAGGTCGTCGGCGAGGCCACCGACGGGCAGCAGGCGGTCGAGCTCGTGCGCAGGGAGAAACCGGACGTCGTGCTCATGGACATCCGCATGCCGAACCTCGACGGCATCGCGGCGACTCGGATCGTCGCGCCCCTGACGCGGGTCGTGATCCTCACGACCTTCGAGCTCGACGAGTACGTCTTCGATGCCCTCGCGGCGGGCGCGTCGGGGTTCCTGCTCAAGGCTGCGCCACCCGAGGACCTGATCAAGGCGATCCGCGTGGTCGCCGACGGTGACGCTCTGCTCGCGCCGTCGGTGACCAAACGGCTGATCCAGGAGTTCGCCAGCCGACCCGGCCCGAGCCGGCACAGCAGAGCCAATAGCCTCGCGACGCTGACCGAGCGCGAAGAAGAGGTGTTGAAGGAGGTCGCCCTGGGCCTGACCAACGCAGAGATCGCGGCCAGGCTGCACGTCAGCGAGACGACGGTGAAGACGCACGTCGCTCACCTGCTCGACAAGCTAGAGCTGCGCGATCGCGTGCAGGCGGTGATCCTGGCCTACGAATCCGGCCTCGTCGGCCAGTAGCCGCTCACCGACTCGCGTGCCGGCTGACCGCCCTCGCCTCCTCGACCAGCGCCCGGAACAGCCCCCACTGCGCCGGGTGGTTGGGGACCATCATCTCCGGGTGCCACTGCACCCCCACCACCCATCGCGAGCTGTCGACCAGCTCCACCGCCTCGACGAGCCCGTCCGAAGCGCGTGCGACCACCTTCAGGGACGGTGCTTCGGTCCTCACGGCCTGGTGATGAAACGAGTTGACCGCGACCGTGTTGCGGCCGATCGCACGGCCGATCCGTGAGTCCGGGTCGATCGAGACGTCGTGGTGCGGGTCGGCGCTCGGAGCCTGCTGGTCGTGCGACGCCCACCCCGCGCTCGGAAGATCGGGGATGAGACTGCCGCCAAGCGCGACGTTGAGCATCTGCACCCCTCGGCACACGGCAAGCAACGGCCGGTGCCGGTCGATCGAGTTGCGAACGAGCGCCGACTCGATGACGTCGCGACGTGGGTCGACGTCGATGAGCGGCTCGGTGCGATCCTGCCCATACATCGCCGGGTCGACGTCGCCCCCACCGGTGAGCAGAACCCCGTCGACCAGCTCGACGAGCGCTGCGGCGCCTTCTTCGCGCAGGACCGGCAGCACCAGTGGCAGCCCACCCGCATCCCAAACGGCTCTCACATAGTCGTCCGGTGCAACGTGCACTCCCACGGGTCCCGAACCGAGGTCGAGGTCGGTGATGTACGCCGTGATGCCGATGGTCGGCCGGCGCGCAGCGTCAGAGGAGCTCAATCCGCGACACCCAGCTGGTCGATCGCCATCAGGGCCAGGATCTTGGCGCCGTCAACCACGCTGTCCAATTCGACGAACTCATGGACATCATGCGACAGCCCGCCTGCCGGCCCGAGCTCGACCATCGTCGGGATTCGAGCCTCGTGGATCATGAACGTGGCGTCCGTTCCACCGGGCGCGGTCTCCAGGTGAGGTGTGTAACCGAGGATCTGCGACGCGCGGCGGACCTCGTCCTGGACGAGCGGAAGCGCGGCCGCCTTCTCGAGTGTTGGCGCCATGGCGACGGGCCATGACGAGCCGATCTCCCGCATCTCGTACGCGGACGTGGCGCGATCCACGTGTGCGTCGATGTAGTCGCGCACCGCTTCGACAACCCTGTTCTTCGTCTCTTCGAGGTCTTCCGGGTAGTTGCGGCCCGGTGGAAACCGAATGTCGAGCGTAGCCTCGCACCAGTCTGGGATGGCGTTGACACCGGTGCGCTCAACGTGGGCCGTCTGCGCCATGCGAACTGCGATCACGCCTCCACCGGCGATCGTGGTCCCGACCGCGATCGTCGGCTGACCCAGGAGGGAAGTTTCGAGCGAACCCTCGAGGCGCGCGGCGATCTCCTCCTGTCCGTCGGCCAGCGCGACGACGATCCGAGACATGGCTTCGACAGCGTTGACTCCAAGCTCGGGGGTGGCCGCGTGCGCGGCGCGGCCGCGGGTCCTGATCGCCACCTGCACGCCGCCCCTGTGCCCGACCACAGGCACCCATCCGTAGGAGCCGTCGAGCGCGACCCCGGTGATCGCCGTCAGCATGCCGTCGGGGTCTGGGGGCCCGGATAGAAATCCCTGGGTCGCGAGCCAGGAATCGGGTGCGGCGGCAAAGCGCCGGACGCCGGTGGCGCCATCCTCCTCGTCGACCGTGTACGCGGCGACCACCGAGCCGCCAAGCTGCACGCCGACACTCGAGGTGGCGTGCGAGAGCGCCCCCATCGCGAGCAGCGCCGAGACGACCGACCCCTTGTTGTCGAAGCTGCCGCGACCGTAGAGGATCCGGCGGCGATCCATCCCTCGCCGCTCCCAGACCCGCGCCATGCGGGGCCGGATCGCGGCCTGGTAGCGCGCCGAATCCACGTGGATCGCGACCTGGTCGTGACCGAGGTACTCGACCCAGCCTTCCGCGCCCGAATATGGGTCGCCCTCGTGCCAGCGCTCGGCCTCGCCCGAATCGACCGCGTCGGTGTGCGCCTCGATGATGAAAACCCTGTCGCCGGCGCCGCGAAGGATCTCGATCACGTTCTCGCTGCCGGGCGCCACCGGTTGTGGATCGACCACCGTGCCGTGCGCCTTGGCGGCCGCGAACACCTTCCCGACCATGGTGCTCGGGTCGGCGGACACCCCCTCGGCCCCGGACAGGCTTCGCGTCCGGATCAGCTCGGCCAGCAGTGCGCGGGCTTGCGATGCAGATTCGTCGATCGCGGCGATCACCGCCGCCTCGAGCTCGCTCAGAGCTTGTAGACGCGCTGCGAGTTCGCCGACAGCACCTGCACACCCGCCGCGACCGCCTCGTCGCGGCTCAGGATCCCCCGATCGATGAACTCTCCGAATGCGCCGGCGAGAGCCTCACGATGCACGGCCGCCGCCACGAAGTAGATCTCGGGAAGCCGGGATGCGTCGCTTGCGTACAGCACCTTCGTCCAGGGGCAGAGTCCGAGCACCTCGCGCATCGCGCGCCGGCCATCCAGGCCCGCGAGCGGAAGCGTCAGCGACAGGTCCATGTAAGCGTCGCGGTAGACGCTGCACAGGTACGCCGCCTCGCGATGAAACGGGTAGCAGTGGAGCAGCACGAGCCGCAGCCCCTCGTAGCGCGACTCCGTGAGCAGGGGGCGGAGCCCGAGCGGGTTCGATTTGGCGAGGTCCTCGTCGTTGTCGCCAAAGCCACAGTGGACCTGGAGAGGCACACCGAGCCGGGCGATCTCCTCCGCCGCGTCGGCGAGAAGGCTGTAGCACAGGGAGTCGCCCGCGATGCGCTTCGACCCGCCCGAGCGGACGCGCTTTTGCAGCTCGCCGAAGGCCGCGCCAAACTCGTCGGCGCTGATGGGCCTGAGCGCCAGCCCGGCGCGGTAAGCGGAGATCGTCTTGACCCCCACCGCGCCGCCGCGGACAGCCTCTCGCAGCCCCTCGCGAACGGCCGCGAGCCAGTCGGCGGGCGTTGCCGCCGAGGCGATGTACCGCTCCGCCAGCGTCTCGAGGCGCACGATCTCGCGCTGCGGCACGCGGATCTCCCGCGCGTGCGCTTCCAGCGAGAACGGCTCGCCGCTGGTGTAGCCGCTGTCGAGCAGGAGCATCCCGGTCGCAGTTGCGTGCATGAGGCGATTGGCGTACGTCGCCGGATCGGTCTGCGCCCGCGCTTCCAGGACCGCCGCCTCGGTCCGCGCACATCCCAGCTCCTCCGCCAGGCGCCGGATGGCGTCGCGATAGGCGGCGAGCGCCGGCATGTGCTCATCGAGGATGTGCGGATCGCCGGCCTCGGTGAAGACAGCGCGCAGCTGCCGCGCACCGACGTCACGGGGCCACGGGAACAGCGGGTGGCAGTGATGGTCGACGGCGAGCTCGCCCGACCACGCGTCGAGCAGCGCGCTCTCGGTGTCAGTACTTGTAGATGTGCTGCCGGAGCTCAAATGCCTCGTCCTGCCCGGCGAAATCCTCGACGTCGAGCCTCTTGACCGCGTTGTACGCCGGCAGCAGCGCCCCCATCGCCCCGGCCAGCACTGTGTCTGCGTTCAGGTTCTCGAGCGCATCCGCCAGGCTCGAAGGCAGGCGGTCCGCGCGGATGGCGCGCCGCTGCGCGTCGGTGAGCGT
Source organism: uncultured Actinomycetes bacterium (assembly GCA_964461175.1). GTDB lineage: Bacteria > Chloroflexota > Dormibacteria > Dormibacterales > Dormibacteraceae > 40CM-4-65-16. Next base: position 9,746 of record CAYWTI010000057.1, read on the forward strand.
GTGCGGGTCGGCCATCGCGGGGTCGGGCAGCTCGAGCTTGCGTTCGATCCCGTCGAGCCCGGCGGCGATGAGACCACCGAGGGCGATGTACGGGTTCGAGCTCGAGTCGGCCGCCTTCAGCTCGACGTTGGTCGATTCGGCGACGTGGCCGCGGAGCGGCGACGCGACACGCAGCGCCGCCTCCCTGTTGTCAGGCCCCCACACCCGATACGCCGACGACCACATCTGCGGCCGGAGCCGGCGATAGGAGTTGACGGACGCGCAGGTCAGCGCGACCAGTGCCGGAAGGTGGTCGAGGATCCCGGCCATGAACTGCGTCGCCAGCGCCGAGAGCCCATACGGCCGGCTCGGATCGTGGAAGCGGTTCTCGGTCCTGTCGCGATTCCACGCCGAGAAATGGATGTGGCAGCCGTTGCCGGCTTGATCGGACCACGGCTTCGGGGCGAACGATGCGTAAAGGCCGTGGTTCAGCGCCACCGCGCGGACGGTCTCGCGGTAGTGGATGTGGCGGTCGGCCGCGGCAAGCGCGGGCGCGTGCGAGATGGGCAGCTCCTGCTGGCCCCATCCGAGCTCCGGGTAGTACTGCTCGACCTCGATCCCCTGCGCCCCCAGGGCCTCGACGATGTCCAGGATCACGGGTGCCGCCGTCTGCATCCCGTACGTCGCGAAGCAGTTGCTTTCGTCAAGGGGCGTGAAGGTCTCGCCGTCCCGGCGGGCCAGCGACCATTCGGGTTCGAAAGCGGCCACGATCTCGAGGCCCCGTGAAGCCGCGCGCTCGATCATGCGCTTGAGGAACGAGCGCCCGTAGGCCTCGTACAGGTCGCCGTCCAGGGTCATGAGATCGATCTGGACGACACCCGTCTTGGGGGTGTAAGGCGCGACCACGAACGTGGCCGGGTCGGGAACCATCCTGACCTCGCCCACCGGTCCCATGCCTTCGACGACCGCGAGGTGATCGAGCATTGTCATCGCCTGCATGGCGACGGTGAGCCCGATGCCGCCCTCCAGCCGGTCGGCCAGGCGCTCGATGCTCGCCGCCTTGCCGCGAATGATGTTGTCGGTGTCGATGTAGAGGAAGCGCACCAGCTTGACGCCGGCGGCTTCGGCGCGCTCGACGACCCCGGCACGCACTGCCGCGCCGGCGGTCATGTCCGCCGCTTTGCGCTCACCAGCCCGCGTAGCGGCCAAGCTTCTCGTCGGGGAACGAGCCGGATTCGACGTCCGTCAGCGCGCGGTCGAGGATCTCGAGGCCTCGATCGGCCTCCGCCGCCGTCATGGTCAGCGGAGGGGTGATCTCGAGCACGTTCGAGTAGATCCCGCCGTAGAAGACGATCAGGCCGAGCTCGTAGGCGCGGTAGACGACCTTGGCGGCCTCCTTGGCGGCGGGCTCCTTCGTGCGCCGGTCGCGGACGAGCTCGACGCCGAGGATCATGCCCCGGCCGCGCGCATCTCCGATCAGCTCATGGCGCTGCTGGAGGTCCTTGAAGCCTTTCAGCAGGCGGTCGCCGATTCGTTTGGCGTTCTCGACGAGCTTGTGGCTCTCGATGTAGTCGAGCGTCGCCAGCCCCGCCGTCGCGGCGACAGGATTGCCGGCGGTCGTGTACATGTTGATGGCCGGCGCGACGTCGAGAACGGCAGCCGGTGCGACCACTCCGCTGATGCCCGCGAAGCCCGACCCCATCGACTTGCCGAGCACCACCACGTCGGGCTCGAGGCCGGAGTGCTGGTAGCCCCACATCTGGCCGGTCCGGCCAAACCCGATCTTGACCTCGTCGACGATGAAGAGGATGCCGTGCTTGCGGCACAACGCCTGCACCGCCTCGAGGTAGCCGTCAGGCGGCACGATGTCCCCGCCGTCGCTCTGCACCGCTTCGACGATCAAGCCCGCGACGTCCTGCGGCGGGCAGATGGTGCGGAACACGTAGTCCTCGAGGTAGCTCAGGCACGCCCGCGAGCAGTCACCCGCGTCTTCGTGACCGAGCGGGCAGCGGTAGGGGTTGGGGTACGGAACCTTGACGACGTTGCCGCTCATGACCCTCGACTGGGCGGTGTGGCCGCTCAGCCCTGCCGACCCACCGGTCTGGCCGTGGTAGCCGCCGATGTAGCTGACCATGCGCGGCCGCTTCTGCGCGAGCGGCACCAGCTTCGCCACCGCGTCGGAGGCGTCGGAGCCGCTCAATCCGAACCACACCTTGCGGTCGCCTCGCCCCGGGATGACCTCGAGCAGCCGCTCGGCGAGCTCGATGCTGGGCACGTTCATCAGCGCCGTGAGCGTCATGAAGGACACCTTCTCCATCTGCTCGATGACGGCCTTCTTGACGTCCGCGTTTCCATACCCGGTGTTGGCGACTGCCCAGCCGGCCATGAAGTCGAGATACTCGCGTCCCTCCACGTCCCAGATCCGGCATCCCTCGGCCCGCTCGATCGCGAGCGGGAAGAACCGAACCTTGAGCGTGTCGCTGAGGACCGCGGCGTCACGCTCGACGAGCGCCTCGGTGCGCTTCAAGGTGTCCGTTCCGCGTCCTCCTTTCAGCTGCTTCCCGGCGAAGACGCCGCGCCAGGCTGCGCCGGCTGGCTTTGCCCCTGAGAGGCACGCCACTCATGGCCGTGCCCAAAGCCGCGCGCGATCAACAGGTAGTACACCGCCCAGACCGCGGTCCACACGATGCCGATCACGACCACCCCGCCCGAGCCTGGAATGGTTATCGGCCCGAGCGCGGTCGAGCCAGGCGCGAAGAACTGGCCGATCAGCGCGGCGAGCACCGCGATGATCGCGACGAGCGGCGTCAGCGGGTAAAGGGGCGTCTTCCACTTGAGGTTGCGGACGTACTCCGCACCCTTCTGGATCCGGTAGAGCGGCTGGCTGATCGAGATCATCAACCAGGCGTACAGGAAGCCGAAGGAAGACAGGCTGGCGACGAATATGTACGCCGAGTTGGGGAAGAAGTACGCGAGCACCGCCCCGATGAAGATGCACAGCGAGGTCACGAAGATCGCCGGGTTCGGCGTCTTGCGCGTGGGGTGCGTCCGCGACAGGACCTTCGGCAGGTAGCCCTCGCGCGAGATCGCGAACATCATGCGCGAGGCGGTGTACAGGCCGCCGTCGACCGACGAGAGCGATGCCAGGATGACGATCCAGTTGAACACCGCGCCGATCGCGGTGAGGTTCATCGCGTTGAATCCGTCGACGAACGGGCTGCTCGATGTCCCCGCCTTGGTCCAGCTGATGACGCCGAGGAGGACCAGGCTCGCGAGGATGAACAGCACCGCGACGATGACCGCCGTCAAGATCAGCGAGCGAGGAACGTCGCGCTCGGGGTGCACCGATTCCTCGGCCGTGACGCCGACGAGCTCGATGCCTACGTACGCGAAGAAGACAGGCAGGAGCGCTGCGCCGACAGCTCCGACGCCGTTGGGGAAGAAGCCACCGTTGCCCGTGTATCCCGAGACCCCGACCGTGTTCAGCGACGAGGTGAAGATCGCCACGCCGCCGATGACGATGAAGAGCCCGAGCCCGATCAGCTTGATCGAAGAGAGGATGAACTCGTACTCGCCCATGAAGAGGACACCGACCAGGTTCACGATCATCTCGATGAGCGTGATGACTCCCGCGACCACCCAGATGGGCACCGACGGCACGAAGACGTGGAAGTACGTTCCGGCGGCTACCGACTCCGTCGCCGCTCCCATCACCCACGCCAGCCAGTAGTTCCACCCGGTGAGGAAGCCCGACAGGTGACCCATCGTCTCCTGGGCGAAGATCGCAAAGGAGCCGGCGACGCGACGCGTCACCGCCATCTCGGCGAGGCACGCCATCACCGCCAGAGAGATGACACCGGCGATCGCGTATGCAAGGACGACCGAAGGCCCGGCGATGTTGATGGCGCTGCCGCTGAAAAGGAAGAATCCCGAGGCGATCGTGCCGCCGACCGACAGCATGATCAGGTGGCGTACGTGAAGCCTCCGCTTGAGGTCACCTTCGAATTGCGCTGTGTCCAGCGTGTCCAGCATGGCTCCTCCTCAACCCGACGGCGCCCCAGAGCCAGGACGCTTCCCCTAGCGGGCTAGGATCGCTCGGCAACTTCCGAAAGTCAAGAACCTTGTTCTTTGGGAGGTCGCGCGGCCGCGGTTCGCCGCCGGCTCGCCGACGTCCTTCGAGGTATGCGCGCGTCGATCGTCGGAGCCACGGCTTCGGCGTCGTGGAGATGGTCCGCCATCGCCTCGCGGATGCGCGCCAGGTCGCGGCTGCGAAGCGCCTCGAGCGTCGCCACGTGCATGCCGATCACCCTCTCGGGCCCGGCGTAGTACTCCGCGTTCCAGCCGTCGAGCAGGACGGTCATCTCCTTGATCACCTCGTGCTGGAACTCGGCGAGGACCGGGCTCCGGGCGGCGCGACCGACGGCGTAGTGAAAGAGGTTGTTCGCCTGCACCCACTCTCGCGGGTTGGCGACCGAGCGCTTGAGCATCTCGATCGACGCCTCCATCTCGGCGAAGTCGGCTTCCGTCGCCCGCTCGCACGCAAGCAGGGCAAGCTCCATCTCCACGGCCCTGCGCGCCTCGACCAACGACCGCAGGTCATGAGCCGCGTGCCGCCGCGAAACGCGGAGCAGCCGCGGCGGGATGAGCGACGAGGTGACGAGCACGCCGCCCGAGTTTCCGCGGCGGGTCTCGATGACACCGGCCCTTGCCAGCATCCGAAGCGCGGCGCCGACCGTCGGCCGGCTCACCTCCATCGAACGCGCGAGCTGCTCGATGTTCGGAAGCCGCGAGCCGGGCGCAAAGCGCCCCGACCCGATCGCAGCAGTCAGCTGGTCGACGACCTCCGCCGAGGCCTTGGGCCCGCGAATCGGCCGAAAGGGCGCCTGCGCGCTACTGAGCCGTGTATCCGCCATCGACGGCGAGGGTGACTCCGGTCACATGGCGCGAGTCGTCCGAGGCGAGGAACAGCACTGCCGCCGCCACGTCCTCGGGCGTCGCGAGGCGCCGCTGCGGGATGGCCGCTTCCACCCCTTGACGAAACGATTCCGGCTCCGGCTGCTGGTCGAACCATGCTCGGGCAAGCGGCGTGTCGGTGAGGCCCGGCGCGACGGCGTTGACCCGGATCCCGAGTGGCGCCCACTCGACCGCGGCCGCTCGCGTGAGGCTCGCCAGCGCTCCCTTGCTCGCCGAGTAGAGGCTCATCGTCGGAATCCCGACCGAAGCCGTCCGGGACGTGATGTTCACGATCGAGCCGCCTCCACTCCGCATCGCACAGGCTGCCTCGCGCAGCATCAAGAACGGACCGAACAGGTTCACGGCGATGACGCGCTCGAAGTCCGCCAGCGTGGCGGCGCTCAGGTCTCCCGTCCAATCGACGCCGGCGTTGTTGACGAGCACGTCCAGCGACCCAAAGCGCGCCACAGCCTCCGCGACAGTAAGCCGGGCGGTGTCCTCGAGCGTCACATCACCCTGGCGAAAAATGCACCGGTCGTGGCCAAGCTCGCGCTTCACTTCGTCGCCAGGCGCGGTCCGCGCGACCACGACCACGCTTGCCCCTTCGGCGATGAACAGGCGCACGATCGCGAGCCCGATACCCTGCGTACCTCCCGTCACAATCGCGGTCTTGCCCGACAGCCGGCCGGTCATCGAGCGTGGCGCCGGCCATTTCGATGGCTCGTGTACACGGCCTTCAACCTAGCGATGCCTTGGGCGATCTCCCGCTCGCTGGGGTAGGTGAAGTTGAGGCGCACGCAGTCCCGAAAGGCTGAGGTGGTTGTGAACGCCGAGCCCGGGATGAAGAACACTCCATTCGCCAGGGCGACCTCGACCAGCTCGTCGGCGTCGGCGCCAGGCAGTGTGAGCCAGACGAAGAACCCACCCGATGGCCGCGACCATTCGACTCCGGGTTCGTCACCGAAGTTGCGCTGGAGCTCGAGCAGCATGGCCTGGAGCTTTCGCCCGTAACGCTCTCGCAGCTCGACGATGTGCTCGTCGAGGCCGCGATTCGCCATGAAGGCCGCGACCAGGCGCTGGCCCAGAACGTTCGTGCAGGTGTCCATCCCGTGCCGCGCCGCGACCATGCGCGTGATGACCCCGGGATGCGCAAGCACCCAACCGACTCGAAGGCCGGGCGCGACCACCTTGGAGAAAGTGTTCACGGACACGACCGTGCCCACGCCGGCGTCGAGCTCGAAGAGGCTCGGATGCCTCGTCCCGTCGTACGACAGCTGGTTGTACGGATCGTCCTCCAGGATCACGGCGTTGTACGTGCGCGCGAGCTCGAGGAGCCGCGGCCGCCGGTCGTCCGCGAGGCTCACGCCCGTCGGGTTCTGGTGGTTGGGGATGACATAGATGAGCTTCGGCGGCCGGCCTTCACGCGCCACGAGGTCGTGGATGGCGTCGACCACGATCCCGCGGCTGTCCGTCGGACACTCGAGAACGCGACCCTCGTACGTGGCGATGGTGACGAGTGCGTTCGGATACGTCGGCGATTCCGTGAGCACGACGTCGCCGGGGTCGAGGTACATCTTGCAGGCCAGGTCGAGCCCCTGCATCCCGCCGGTGGTGATCAGGAGCGATTCCTCGCTCGCGGGTTGCCCCCAAGCGACCAGAGCTGTCATCAGGGCGGAGCGAAGCGTCCGCTCTCCCTCGGTCGGGCCGTAGTTCAACGACGAATTCGAGGCGTCGCGGAGAAGCTCGGATGCGAGCTCGCCGAGTGCGGCACCGGGGATGGCATCCGGTCCCGCCGCTCCCATGCCGAGCGATATGACGTCACCGCCGTGACGCTGCAGGAGCCCGACGCTGCTGTCGACGGCCGATCCTTTGAGGTCAACCGCCCTGCTCGCCAGCCGTCTGTCGCTCACAACCGCAGGGTCGCGCTGCATTTGTTCATAGCAATGCGGGTTGATTCGGCCGGATCGGCAGCAGCTTATTTCCAACCCGGACTAATGTCAATGCAGTTGCTATTTGCGCGAATAGAACCGGCGAGAACGCGCAAATCAGGCCCGGCCGTTCAACTCCTTTCCGACTCGGCCGAGTGCCTCGCCGAGAACCTCGACGATGCGGTCGATCTGCGCTTCGCTGATGACGAAAGGTGGCGAGATCGCGATCACGTCGCCCCCGACCGCGCGAACGATCACGCCCTGCTCGAGAGCCGCGAGCCAGACGCGCCGGCCCGCTCCCACTGAAGCCTCGAACGGCTGCTTCGATTCGCGATCCCTGACCAGCTCGACGCCGCCGAGCAGCCCAAGACCGCGCACGTCGCCCACGATCGCGTGCTCGCGTAGCGCCTCGAGCCTTCGTTGGAGATGCGCGCCTGTCTCGGCGACCCGCTCGACCAGGTTCTCGTCCTCGAGTATCTGCAGGTTGCGCAGCGCGACGGCGCATGCCGTGGGATGGCCGCTGTACGTGAATCCGTGGGTGAACATGCCTTTCACGGACTTCAGGACTTCGTGGACCGCGGCCGTCATCATCACGCCGGACAGGGGCAGATAGCCGCTGGTGACGCCTTTGGCGAACAGCATCATGTCGGGACGCAGGTTCCAGTGCTCGGCGGCGAACCACCTGCCTGTGCGCCCAAAACCCGTGATGACCTCGTCGGTGATCAGGAGGATCCGGTAGCGATCACACAGCTGCCGGAGCAGAGGAAAGTAGTCGCCGGGCGGCACGATGACGCCGCCGGCGCCCTGGACCGGTTCGGCAACGACCGCCGCCACCGTCTCCGGGCCGGCTTCGACGATCACCTTCTCGGTCGCAGCCACGTATGCCGCGCCGGCCGAGCCCTCGCCTGAGAACCGGTACGGATCGGGCGCGGGGGCGTGCAGAAAGCCCGGCGCGAGCGGCTCGTATCCCTTCCAGAAGTTCGCGAGGCCGGTCGCGCTTGTGGCCGCGTACGTCAGGCCGTGATAGTCGCGGAGTCGGGAGACGATGTTGACCTTCTGCGGCTCCCCGCGCAGCTTCCAGTAGAGACGGGCGATCTTGTAGGCGGTGTCGTTCGCCTCTCCCCCGCCCGACGCGAAGTACGTCACCTCGAGATCGCCCGGCGCGATCTCCGCCAGCTTCGCCGCGAGCTTGATTGTTGGAGGAGTTCCGAATCCGCCGTAGGCAGAGCTGAAGGCAAGGGCTTTCATCTGCTCTGCGGCCGCGTCGGCGAGGACGGACCGGCCGTAACCGACGTTGACGTTCCACAGCGACGCCATTCCGTCGACGTATTCCCGGCCCTCGATGTCGGTGAGGGTCGCGCCCTTCCCGCTGACCATGATCAGCTGCGGAATCGTGCCTGGCGCCGCGGCAAGATCGCCTTGCGGGTGAAGCCAGTGAGTACGATCGAGCTCGGAGAGCGCGCTCAGGTCGTCCGGCGACGATCCGGCGGTGGACACAGCGCGACCGATTATGCGCCGCTGCCGGCCCGCGAGACGGCGTGCGAAGAGCTCAGGTAAAGCACGCACAGATATGAGGACGCGACCGGCGACGCACCGGTCACCTTCCTCTTACTGCAGCGGAATCGACACCGGTTCGGGGATGAAGCCTAGATCCGGGTTCCACACAAGGACCGCCCCGCGGGGCGATACCACCGCGAAGCAAAGGGCTTGCGGCGATGAGGCCGATCCGCGCTCCACTTTGATCTCGGGCCAGTTCGGGCATGCGGAATTGAAGACCGGCTGCAGGGTCTGCCCTCCGGTACGCAGCGTGAAGTCAGCGGGGCTCGTGTGCCGGTAGCTGACCGCCTCGAACAGCTGGGGCTGAGTGTGGTTGCGAAAGACGAGCGTCAGAGCGATGTAATCGGGATTGGTGCGCATCGAAGTCACATCGACCTCGAATCCAGCCGGAGCTCCGCACGGACTTGGGGCGCACCGCTCGTTGGGATCGGTGGAGGCCTGGCCCGATGGATTGCCATGCCGCTGCAGCGAAAGGGCGGCAACGCCGGCAAGCCCGAGCACGACGGTAACCAGGACGATCAGCAGGCCGATCTTGACGAAGCGCGAGCGAGGCAATGATCCCTGATCCTATGAGCACCGCCGGCCATCGATTTGTGGCCAATGCCTCTTGTCGAATGCGGTTTCGACTGCTCGTTGCTCACAACGAATAATCGCCGTCGCCGAAGGGCTCAGGCGACCGTGAAGTTTCCGTACTGCGTGACGGTCCCGGTGCTGTCGCCGGCGGTGACGACGACGGTGTAGAAACCGGTCGGGGTCTGGTTCTTGACGGCGAACGAGAACGACCGCGACGCGGTCGCCCCGGCCGCCAGGTTCACGATCGCCTTATCGCTGGCCACCGTCGAAGTGTTGAAGTTGGAGTCGGTGTAGAGGACCGTGTAGGTCAAGGTGGCACGGGTGCCGGCGCTGCCTAGATCGGTCAATTTTGCGGTCGTCGTCACGGTGACGTGTGCTCTTGCGGTCGTCGGGGTCACGGTGACGGCGAGTCCAACGTCCGGAACTACGGTGACGTGGAAGAACGCCAAAGCCGAACCCAGGTCGTCGTTGTCGAGGGCCTGGCACATCACCGTCGTCGCGCCCACCGGGAACGTCGACCCCGATGCCGGTGAGCAGGCCACGGGGACGGCGTTGGGATCCTCGTCGACCGCCGTCGGCGCGACGTAGGTCACGACGGCGCCTGACGGTCCGGTCGCGACAACCGTGAAGTCCGGCGGCACGCCGACGAGGACGAAGTCGGTGTCATTCACGGTCACAGGGAAGACTGCGGTGGCCGTGTTCGGCGTGTCGTCTGCATCGGTCGTCCAGCACGTCACGTTCGTCGTTCCGATCGGGAAAGTCGACCCGGATGCGGGAACGCAAGTGACGGAGGAGGCGTCCTCATCAGAGACGGACGGCGGCGTGTAGGTCACCGTCGCACCCGGAGAACCAAGGGGCGCGTTGACGGTGATGGCGGAAGGCACGTTCGTCAGGCCGAGGTCGGTGTCCGTGACGCTCACCTGGAAGGTGGCCGTGACGGTGCTGGGCGTGTCGTCGCTGTCGGTCGCCTGGCACGTGACGGCTGTGATCCCGACGGGAACGGCCGTGCCGCTTGGATGATCACAGGTCACAGCGGGGGCTGGACCTTCCTCGTCGACAGCAAACGGACCGCCGTAGAACAAGGTCGCGCCCTTCGACGACGCTGCGACGAAGTGCAGGTTCGAAGGCACCCCGGTCAGGGCGAGGTCTGCATCGCCCACCCTCACATGGAAACTCGCGCTGACGGTGCTCGGCGAATCATCGGGATCCGACGTGCGGCAGCTGACGATGGTGAGCCCGATGGGAAACGTTGACCCGGACGCTGGACTGCAGTCGACTGGCGGGGACGTGCCATCCTCGTCCGCCGCGGCCGGCGCGAGGTAATTCACCACCGCGCCTGATCCGTCTGACGGCGCTACCGCGATGTCGCCAGGCACGCCGGCCAAAGCGAGGTCGGTGTCGTTGACGGTGACCCGGAAGATCGCCGCCGCTGTGCTCGTGGCGTCATCGGCATCGCTTGCCTGGCATGTCACAACCGTCGTTCCGATCGGGAACGTCGATCCGGAAGCGTGATCGCACGTGACCGCGGGGGGGTTGGCCGTCTCGTCGAAGTCCAGCGAGATGGGTGACAGGTATCTGACGACGGCGCCCGCCGAGCTCGTGGCGTTGACAGTTGCGTCCGCGGGCGGCATGACGAGCAGGTCGTCGTCACACCCAGGCGCCACCCCGACGCCTTGCAGGAAGACCACGTCCGAACCGCTGGTTCCGTTGTCCGAGAGCGTGAGATTGCCGGATCTGTAGCCGCACGCCGTCGGCGTGAATGTCACCTGTACGTGGCACGCCGACCCTTGGGCGAGCGGGTCGGGAGCCCGCGGACAGTCGTTGCCCACAAGCGCGAAGTCGCCGGTCGTCGAGACGCTGTTGATCACCAGCGCCCCGGGTCCAGAGCTCGTGATCCTGATCGACGCGGCGGAGCTGGATGTGCCGACGGCCGGACCCCCGAACGACTGGGTGGCGGCGCTGAACGAGACGGCGGCGGTGCCCGCCGGACCGGGGTTGCCTTGGCCTAGCTGCCATGTCTCGTTGGAGTAGGCCGCGGGACTCGATTCGTCCGTGCCACCGAACAGAACGACCTGGCCGCTCGACGAGTCGTACGCCATCGACATGCCGGCGCGCGGGCTCGGAGCGCCGGCCGTCCAATCCCGGGTCCAGTTCGTGCCATCCCACAACCACGTGTCATTGATAGGTCCGAGGGAGTCGGCGGGTGCGAACTTGTCGCCGCCGAACATCACGGTCCTGCCCAGCTGCGCGTCGTACGCCATCGAGTGCCAGAACCGCGTCGACGGAACGGTCGCCGGGTTGCGCTGCGTCCATGTGGCGCCGTCCCACTCCCACGTGTCGTTCATCCGCTGGTCGGTCGTCCTTCCGCCGAAGAGAACAACGACGCCTCGGCTCGAGTCGAACGCCATCGCCATGCCTAGTCGCGGCGACGGCGCGCCGGCAAGCGACCTCTTCGTCCAGTTGGTGCCGTCGTAGGTCCAGGTGTCACCGAGTTGGGTGCCGCCTTGGCCCTGTCCTCCGAAGAGAACGACCTGCTTGCGGACCGAGTCGTACGCCATCGCGGTCCAGGTCCGAGCTGACGGCGCGGATGCTGTCGGGCGCATGGTCCAGGACGAACCGTCCCACTCCCACGTCACGGAGTTGACCAGGAGCACCGAGACGCCGCGGGTGCTGTCATAGGCCATTTGCTGGCCGACTGCGGCCGGCGGCGCCGGTACGGGCGAAAAGCTCGACCATGCGGCTCCATTCCATTCCCAGGTGTCGGACAGGTTGTTGTTGCCGTCGTATCCACCAAACAGCACCGTCCGCGCACGCCGCGAGTCGAAGTCCAT
>CAYWTI010000058.1:0-5884 GCA_964461175.1 uncultured Actinomycetes bacterium
GACGCCGGCACACCGCGCCGCCCTCGCGCACACGGCCGGCGGAATGCACGTGGCCGACTACCACTCCGCCGCGCGCGTGCTGCGCGCCGGCTTCGTGGCCGACCTTATCGACGGCAGGGTCGGCCTCCTGACCGCGGGCACCTCCGACCTTCCCGCGGCGGACGAGGCGCGCATGGTCGTCGAGGCGTGTGGGCTCGAGGCGAGGCTCGACGCCGACCTCGGCGTCGCCGGGCTGCACCGGTTCGTCGTCCCGCTGGCGGCGATGCTCGAGTGGGAAGCCGACGTGCTTATCGTCGCCGCCGGCATGGACGGGGTGCTGCCGGGGCTGGTGGCGGGGCTAGTCGACGTACCCGTGATCGGCCTCCCCGTGTCGACCGGCTACGGCCGCGGCGGCGCGGGCGAGGGTGCTTTGACCACGATGCTGCAGTCGTGCTCCACCGGCCTTGTCGTCGTCAACATCGACAATGGCGTGGGGGCCGGCGCCGCGGCCGTGCTCATCTCGGCGCGCGCCGCTCAGCGCCGGCGGCGCGGGTTGAAGACGGCGAAAACGGCGAACACGATCGCGCCGAGCACGAGCAGCCCAAAGACGGCCGCCGCGACGACCCGCGAGAGATCCGCGCCGCCGGGCACGGCGAAGACCAGCGCGAAGAGGACCACCGTCGCGAACACGGCGGCGAGGAGCCACGGGAAGCCGCCGCGCCGGCGCCCGTAGAACAGCAACCACCAGAAGCCGGGCCGCTTCTTCACAGCGCGCCCGGAAGGAATGCCAGCGACTCGATCGTCGGCACGCCGTCGGGCGGCTTTTCCTCGGCGTACGCGGTGACGATGACCGCCCGCATGCCGAGCGCCCGAGGCCCCTCGTAGTCCTCGCGCACACGGTCGCCGACGAAGAGCGTGCGCTCGGGCGCGGTGCCGAGCGCGTCGAGAGCGGCGCGGTACATCTCGGGCGCCGGCTTGCGCCGGCCCACGTCGCTGGAGAAGACTGCGGCGTCGACCAGGGGAAGGATGCTGTGGCTCGCGAGCTGCCGGCGCATCATCTCGGGCGGGAACGGCGCGTTCGAGCAGATGCCGCGCCGGATCCCGCGGCCGCCGAGCCATATGAGCAGCGCACGCGCGTCGTGGTCGACCTTGACGGCGCGGTCCCAGCACCGCTGCTCGGCGTCGAGAATCTCGTGCAGGAGATCGTCCGGTAGGCGCAGCCCGGCGCGGTGCCACGCGTCGCGGTAGACGTCCGCGTAGTCGACCTCGTCCTCGCTCATGCTGGCGATGTACTCCTCGAGCGGCAGGAGCACGTCGTGCAGGATCGTCTCGGCCTCCGGCGCGGGAACGCCGAGCGCCGCCTCGATGCGCGGCCGGAACTCTTCGAGCACGCGCAGAAGGTCGTCGGTCGGATACGTGAAGGTGACCAGCGTGCGCCCGTAGTCGAAGAGCACGCCGTCGGTGTCGCGCGCCCACATACGCATATCCTGATGGCGGTGGCGACCTCGAAACCCAAGCCGCTCACGCACCTCGACGACAAGGGCGCGGCGCGCATGGTCGACGTCACCGAGAAGGCGACCACGGTGCGCGAGGCCGTGGCCGAGTGCGTCGTGCGCATGGCGCCCGAGACATTGCGCGCGGTGCGCGAAGGTACGGCCAAAGGCGACGCGCTCCAGGTCGCGCGGGTGGCGGGCATCATGGCCGCCAAGCGCACGCCCGAGCTGATCCCGCTGTGCCACCCGCTGCCGCTGACGAGCGTGGGCGTCGACTTCGAGTTCGTCGGCGGCGGTGTCCGCGTGCTCGCGCGCGTCCGCGTCACCGGCCAGACCGGCGTCGAGATGGAGGCGCTGACCGCCGCCGCGGTCGCGGGTCTGACGCTGATCGACATGACGAAGGGCGTTGAGCGCGGCGTGTACCTCGAGCACGTGCGCCTGCTCGAGAAATCGGGAGGGCGGTCCGGGACCTGGAAGCGGGAGGCGTGAAGAGCCGGGCTCACGTCGTCACGGTGAGCGACGGCGTCGCGGCCGGCACGCGCGAAGACAGGAGCGGCGAGGCGCTGGTCGAGCTGCTGCGTGCGTCGGGCTACGACGTTTCCGGGCCCGAGGTGGTGCCGGACACCGAGGAGCGCATCACCGACGCCATCGTGGCCGCGACGGTCGCGGAGAAGGACTTGGTCGTGACCACGGGAGGGACCGGCTTGGGGCCGCGCGATGTCACGCCACAGGCGACCTCTCTGCTGGTCGACTACCAGGTGCCCGGCATCGCCGAGCTGATGCGCAGGGCCGGCGAGGTGAGCACGCCGATGGCCGCACTCTCGCGTGGCGTCGCGGGCGTGCGCGGCCGCACCCTCGTCCTCAACGTGCCGGGCAGCCCGAAAGGGGCGACCGAGTCGCTGCAGTCGGTGCTCCCGGTGCTCGGCCACGCGATCGAGCTTCTGCACGGCCACACGCGACACGGCGCGTGAACCTCAACTCGGACCTCGGTGAGGGGGCGGGCGAGGACGACGCGATCCTCGACCGCATCGACAGCGCGAACGTCTGCTGCGGGGTGCATGCCGGCTCGCCTTCGATCTCCATCGCCACCGCGCGCCGGTGCCGCGTGCTCGGCGTCGAGGTAGGCGCGCATCCCGGCTATGACGACCGCGAGGGGTTCGGCCGCGTCGAGCAGTCGCTCTCCGTGGAGGAGATCGAGGCGTTGATCGCGTTCCAGGTCGCAGCCCTGGCCGCGGTTGCGTCGCTTGCTTACGTCAAGCCGCACGGCGCCCTGTACCACCGCTGCCAGACCGACGCCGAGGCGGCGGACGCGCTCGCCAGGGTCGCGCGCATCCACGGCATCGGGCTGATGGGGCAGCCCGGCTTCGAGATCGTCGCGGCGGCGCGGCGCGCGGGTCTGCCCGCATACCGCGAGGGCTTCGCCGACCGGCTGATGCTGGCGGACGGAAGCCTCGCGCCCCGCGGACGGTCCGGCGCGCTGCTCGACCCCGCCGCCGCGGCGGCGCAGGCGGTCCGGCTGGCGCGGTCGGGCGACGTGGACACGATCTGCGTGCACGGGGATACCCGCGGCGCCGGCAAGACGGCGGCGGCCGTGCGTGCCGCGTTGCGCGAGGCGGGGATCCAGACGGCGCCTCTCGCGACCAACCCGACGCGTTGAGCGCCGCCGGGCAGCTCGCGCTCAAGCTCGTCCTCACACCCGTGCTCGTGGGCGCGGCCAGCCTGGTTGGTCGCAGGTGGGGTCCGGCGGTGGGCGGCTGGCTGATCGGTCTCCCGTTCACGTCCGCGCCCGTAGCGTTCTTCCTCGCCCTGGACCCTGGTCCCGCCTTCGCGCGCGAGGCCGCGCTTGGGATCATGGCGGGCGCGATCTCGCAGGCGGCTTTCTGCCTCGGCTACGCCTGGGCGGCGATGCGGCTCGGCTGGGCTGCGTCGATCGCGATGGCGACCCTCGCGTTCGGCGTCCTCACGGCCCTCCTGCGCGCCATCGCGCTTCCGGCGACGGCGTCGTTTGTCGTCATCATCGTCGCGGTGGCCGTGGCCCTCTTCCTCCTTCCCGACACCGCGCGCGTCGCGCCGCCACACATCGCCTACCCGCGGTGGGACCTGCCCGCGCGGATGATCGTCGCCACCGCGTTCGTCGTCGTCCTGACGGCGGCGGCGCCCCTGCTCGGCGCCCGCCTCGCCGGCCTGATCGCGCCCTTTCCGCTCTACGGCGCGGTGCTGGCAGCGTTCGCTCAGCATCTCCAGGGCGCCGAGGCCGGGATCGGCGTGGTGCGCGGGCTGCTGCTCGGCCTGTTCGCGTTCGCCTCGTTCTTCTTCGTTCTGTACCTCGTCCTCCCGACCGGCATCGCGATCGCCTTCGTGGCCGCGATCGCCATCGCCCTCGTGGTCCAGGCGGCCACGCTGCTAGGGGGCCGCCGGTGGGGCCTGGCGTGAGCGCCGAGATCCGGGAGCTGACCGAGCTGCGCGAGTTCGACGAGCTCGGCCGCCTGCTCGCCGACATCTGGGGGCCGCCCGCGGAGCCGCCGCTCAACTCCGACCTGCTTCGGGCCATGGCCCACTCGGGCTGCTACATCGCGGGCGCCTTCGCCGGCGGCCGCATGGTCGGCGGACTGGTGGGGTGGCTCGGCGGCCGGCCGCCCGACGGTGTGCTCATGCACTCGCACATCCTCGGCGTGCTGCCTGGCGACCAGGCGCGCGGCCTCGGCTTCGAGCTGAAGCAGCACCAGCGCCGCTGGTGCCTGGAGCGCGGCGTGCGCGTGATGGAATGGACGACCGATCCGCTCGTGCGCCGCAACGCCTACTTCAACCTGGCGAAGCTCGGCGCGGAGGCGCCAGAGTACCTCGTCAACTTCTACGGCGAGATGCGCGACGGCATCAACGCCGGTGACGAGTCCGACCGCTTGCTCATCCGCTGGCGACTCGACTCGCAGCGCGCTGAGGCAGCGGCGGCGGGCGAGCTGGCCGAGCTCGACGTCGAGAAGCTGCGCTCGTGGGACACGCCGGCGCTGGTCGTCGTCGGCGACGGCGGCGAGCCCGTGGAGACCGACGCCGAGGCTCGCGTCCTTATATGTCAGGTGCCGGACGATATCGTCGCCATCCGCCGGAACGACGCCGCGATGGCGCGGCGGTGGAGGCTCGCCGTGCGCCGCGCGCTCGCGGGCGCACTTGGGCGCGGCTACGTGATCGCCGGCGCGACACGCTCGGGGTGGTACGTGCTCGAGTCGCGGACTCAATAGACTCTTCTTCGATGCTGGAGGTGGGAGAGAAGGCCCCAGATTTCAAGCTGCCGGCGACGTCCGGGCAGGAGATCTCGCTCGAAGAGGCGCTGCAGAAGTTCAAGGCTCTCGTCCTTCTCTTCTATGTCCTCGACTTCACCGGTGGTTGAAGGACCGAGCTGACCGAGTTTCGGTCCAGGAACGACGATGCGGTCGCCAACGGCGTCGGCATCTTCGGCATCAGCGTCGACTCGGTGTTCTCGCACCAGGCCTTCGCGAAGGACCTCGGCGGTCTGCCGTACGACCTGATCGGCGACTTCGAGCGAAAGATGGTCACCGACTATGGCGTGCGCCGCGACGACGTCGCCGGCTACTCGGGCATGGCGCGCCGCTCGATCTTCATCGTCGACCGCAAGGGCGTCATCCGCTGGACGTGGATCGCGTCGCGCGAGCAGCCGCAGCCGGATTACGACGAGGTCATGACCGAAGCCAAGAAGGTCGCCGCCGAAGCGTGAGCGCGGCCAACGCGGAGGTCGAGCCCGTCGAGAAGGGCTGGCGCGAGCTCACCGCGCTCGTCGAATCGCTCGGTGCCGGTGGTCTCGAGCGCAAGGGCGACGGCCGCTGGGCGGTGAAGGACCACCTCGCGCACATCGCGGCGTGGGAGCTGTCGCTGCTCGCGCTTCTCGACGGCGACGACCGCCGCAAGGCGATGGGCGTGAGCGAGGCCGCGGCCGACACCGACGCGATCAACGAGGAGGTCTGGCTCGCGCATCGCGACGACGCCGGCGACGAGGCGCTCGCCTCCAGCCGCCGCTCACACGAGGCGCTGATGCGCAGGCTCGGCGCCATGAGCGACGCCGACCTGCGCCGCTCGTACAACCACTACCAGCCGAACGACCCGCGCGATCCGGGCGACGACCGGCCGGTGGTCGATTGGGTCGCCGGCAACACGTACGAGCACTACGCCGAGCACATCCACTACATCCAGGAGATCAGGGACTCGAGCGCCTCGCGCTGAGCGGCGCGCATCGCCAGCGCGCGGTCCATTGCGACCTCCTCGAACCGCAGCTCATCGCCCGGAGCGAGCTGCGCGGCCACGGGCATCGACGCGCTGACCACGACCGCGACCACCGGGTAGCCGCCCGCGGTCTGGTGGCCGGCCATGAGCAGGATGGGGCGGCCGCCCGCGGGCAGCTG
>CAYWTI010000059.1:0-3398 GCA_964461175.1 uncultured Actinomycetes bacterium
GTGATGCTGATGTGGTTCGGCGAGCTGATCACCGAGTACGGCATCGGCAACGGTGTCTCGCTGATCATCTTCGCCGGCATCATCGGCCGCGGCCCGCAAGGGCTGGCGGCGGTGTTCGGCGCGAACAGCACCGGCGGCGGACTTGCCGACTACGTGCCGTTCATCCTTTTCGGCGTCATCGCGCTCGTCATGACGGCGGTCATCATCGAGGTCCAGCAGGCGGTGCGGAAGATCCCGATCCAGTCCGCCCAGCGCGTGGCCGGCGGTCGCGAGGTGGGCCGCAGGGCGAGCTTCCTGCCGCTGCGTGTCAACCACGCCGGCGTGATCCCGATCATCTTCGCCATCTCGGTCATGTTCCTGCCGACGATCGTCGCCAACTACTTCACGGGCGCGCCGCCGGACACCTGGTACTACAAGGCGGCGGCGTGGGTGAGAGGCAACTTCTCGCCGAGCACCGCGAACGTCCCCATGGCGGTCACCTACAACGCCCTGTACTTCCTGTTCACGTTCGGGTTCACGTACTTCTACACCGCGATCACGTTTGACGTGCACGAGGTGGCCGACAACCTCAAGCGGTACTCGAGCTTCATCCCGGGAATACGGCCCGGGCGCCCGACCGCGGACTACCTGCAGGCGGTGATGAACCGCGTGACGTTCGTGGGTGCCATCTTCCTAGGGTTCATCACGGTCATCCTGCCGATCGCGACATCCAAGATCTCCGGCATCAACCAGCAACAGATGTACCTGGGAGGCACGGCGATCCTGATCGTCGTCGGCGTCGCGCTCGACACGATGAAGCAGCTGCAGACGCAGCTGGTCATGCGCCAGTACCGCGGCTTCATCAAATGAACCTGCTGCTGTACGGCGCCCCTGGCTCGGGCAAGGGGACCCAGGCGAACATGCTGCGTGAGCGCTTCGGCATCCCGCACATCGCGACCGGCGACATGCTCCGGGCCGAGATCGCGGCCGGGACCGAGCTCGGGCGGCAGGCGCAGCCCATCCTTGCGGCCGGCAAGTACGTCTCGGACGAGATCATGATCGGCATCGTCCGCAACCGCCTGACCCAGGCGGACTGCGCGCCGGGCTTCATCATGGACGGCTTCCCACGCACCGTCCCGCAGGCGGAGGCGCTGGACCAGCTGATGGCCGGCCTGGGCAAGCGCTTCGACCGGGTGATCTACCTCAAGGTCCCGATCGACGAGCTTCTCCACCGGCTTTCCGGCCGCCTCGTCTGCCCCCGCTGCCAGCGCACGTATCCGCCCGGCACCGCCGCGTGTGAGACCGACGGCGGCGAGCTCGCGCAGCGCGAGGATGACAAGCCCGAAGCGGTCCGTCCGCGGATCGAGATCTACCTCGAGAAGACGGTCCCCGTCCTCGACCACTACAGGGGCGGAGGACTGGTTTCCGAGATCGACGGCCGGGGAACAATCGAGCAGATAAGCCGCGAGGTGCTGGCCGCCGTCTCGACACCGATGAACGGCTCGGGCCATGGCCCCGCGGCGAAGAAGCAGACGAAAGCTTGATCAACCTCAAGACCGCCCACGAGATCGACCTGATGGCCCGCGCCGGAGCGCTGCTGGCGTCGGTCCTCCCGCCCCTCAAGGAGGCCTGCCGGCCTGGCGTCAAGACGATCGAGCTCGACCGCATCGCCGACCGCCTCATCCGCGAGGGCGGCGCCACGCCCGGATTCCTCGGCTACAACGGCTTTCCGAAGTCGATCTGCGTGTCCGTCAACGACGAGGCGGTCCACGGCATCCCGGGCAACCGCAAGATCGCCGAGGGGGACCTCGTCAGCCTCGACCTGGGCCTGGTCCTCGAGGGCTTCTGGGCCGACGTCGGCGTCACGGTCGGCGTGGGCGAGATCACGCCCGAGGCGGCCCGGCTGCTCAAGGTCACCGAAGAGGCGCTCTACGTGGGCATCGACAAGGCACGGCCGGGCGGTTTCCTGGGCGACATCTCGTCGGCCATCCAGCGCCACGTCGAGAGCAATGGCTTCGCGGTCATCCGCCAGTTCGTCGGTCACGGCATCGGCAGGCAGATGCACGAGGACCCGCAGGTTCCGAACTTCGGCACCCCCGGCACGCCGCCCCGCCTCAAGCCCGGAATGACCCTGGCGATCGAGCCGATGGTGAACGCCGGCACCCACGAGGTCTACATGAAGCCCGACGGCTGGACGATCTGCACCGCCGACGGCGCCCTGTCGGCGTACTTCGAGCACACAGTGGCGATAACAGAAAAGGGTCCAGTGGTGCTGACAAAAGGGGTGCTCGACTGAGGGTTCCAGGGAGTTTGGTACAATCGCCGTTCGTGCCCCTGCGTCCCCCGCTCGTGAAGGGGGTCGTCGTGGAGCCTCTTCCCAACGGCGTCTACAGGGTTGAGCTCGAGAATGGGGCAAAGGTCCTCGCTCACGTCGCCGACCGCGCCGGGACCCACTTCACCCGGCTTCTAGCCGGCGACAAGGTGGGTGTCGAGCTCGCGACCGACGACCGGTCGCGGGGCCGGATTCGAGAGATTTGGAGATGAAGGTACGTCCGTCCGTCAAGAAGATGTGTCCGAGCTGCAAGGTGATCAAGCGCAACGGCGTGGTGCGCGTGATCTGCTCGAAGACACCCAAACACAAGCAACGACAAGGATGAATGTGAGCACGACCACCCAGAGAATCGCTCCGGGGTCCCCGCGAAATCGAAGATTTCGTGGGGTGGAAACACAAGCAGAGACAGGGGTAGAGGTCTAGATGGCAAGAATCGCCGGCGTCGACATCCCGCCGCAGAAGCGCGTGGTCGTCGCCCTGACCTACATCACCGGGATCGGGGACACGACCTCGAAGAAGATCCTGAAGATGGCCAACATCGATGGCGACCGACGGACCAAGGACATCCCCGAGGACGAGATCGCGCGCCTGCGCCAGGTCATCGACCGCCTTGCGTCCGCCAAGGAGATCCTCATCGAAGGTGACCTCCGCCGCGAGGTCGCGATGAACATCAAGCGCCTGACCGAGATCGGCTCCTACCGCGGCCAGCGGCACCGCCGCGGCCTGCCGGTGCGCGGCCAGCGCACGCGCACCAACGCGCGCAGCCGCCGCGGTCCGAAGCGCGCGGTCGCCGGCAAGAAGAAGGTCAAGGCGGGTAAGTAGTAAGTGGCCAAAGCTAAGAAGGTCGTCCGCACGCGGCGGCGTGAGCGCAAGAACGTGGTCCAGGGCCAGGCTCACATCCAGTCGACGTTCAACAACACGATCATCTCGATCACCGACATCGACGGCAACGTCATCTCCTGGGGCTCGGCCGGTGCACAGGGTTTCAAGGGCAGCCGTAAGTCGACTCCCTTCGCCGCCCAGCAGACCGCCGAGGCGACCGCGAAGCGCGCCCTCGAGCACGGCATGCGCTCGATCGAGGTCTTCG
>CAYWTI010000060.1:0-23007 GCA_964461175.1 uncultured Actinomycetes bacterium
TACGGCACCATCCCGGTCGTGCGCGCGACGGGCGGGTTGGCGGACACGATCCGCGACTACGACCCGGCGCTGCAGCGCGGCAACGGTTTCCGATTCGGGCCGTACGACCCGTGGCAGTTCTTCGCCGCGGTCGTGCGCGCGGCGGAGACGTTCCGCCATCCGGCGGTCTGGTCGTGGCTCGTGCAGCACGCGATGAAGGAAGACGTGTCGTGGTCGCGATCGGCCCTCAAGTACGTGCAGCTGTACCTCGCGGCGATCGCCGCGCACCGCGAGCGCCACGGAGTCGCCGCCGGCACCGTGGCCGCGGCGGCGACGGCGGCCGACGGGTCGGCTGGGTCAGCCTCCCCAGTCAGGCAGTAGGCGCAGCTGCTCGACCCGGCGCGCGCCGGGTCCGTACGCGGCGTTGAAGTAGTCGATGACCATGCGTCGGGCTGCGAACTGCGTCACGACCGCGCGCATCGACGCCTTCATCATCTGCACCCAGCGCTGCGGGACGCCGTTCTCGTCCCGGTCGAAGAACGCAGGCACGACCTCGCGCTCGAGCAGGCGGTACAACCCCTCGGCCTCAGCAAGGTCGTCGACGTCCTGGCGGTCGATCGTCGCCGCCGAGGGGATCGCCCAGCCGATCTCCGGACGGTAGGCCTCGTCCCACCAGCCGTCGAGCACGCTGACGTTGAGCGCGCCGTTGGCGCCCGCCTTCATGCCGCTCGTGCCGCTGGCCTCGAGGAAGCGGCGCGGGTTGTTGAGCCACACGTCGGCGCCGTGGACGAGGTGGCGCGCGAGGGCGATGTCGTAGTCCTTGAGGAAGACCACGCGCGGCTCCTCGCGGGCGAGCGCGACGACGCCGGCGACGATCTCCTTACCGGGGTTGTCCGCCGGGTGGGACTTGCCGGCGAAGAGGATCTGCACCGGTCGTCGGGTGTTGCGAAGCAGCTTGGCCAGGCGGGCGCGGTCGCGAAGCAGCAGGTTGGCTCGCTTGTAGGGGGCGAAGCGACGCCCGAAGCCGATCGTCAACGTGTTGAGGTCGAGCTGGTGCGAGGACTCGGCGCGCTCCTGCGCAAATTCGAGCAGCCGGCGCTTGAGATCGCAGTGGATCGCCCAGAGCTCGGCCGGCGGGATTTCGTGGACCGCGTGCCAGCGCCCGTCGGCGGGGTCGAGGTCCCACCAGTCCGGGCCGACGAACCGGCTCAGCAGCGCGGCGACCTCGGGCGCGACCCACGTTGGCATGTGCACGCCGTTGGTGACCGAACCGATCGGCACCTGCGCCTCCGGCACCCCGCGCCACGCGTCTTTCCAGAGGCGGCGGGAGACGGCGCCGTGCAGGCGGCTCACGCCGACGGACTGGTCGGCGAGCCGAAGCGCCGCGTAGGTCGTGCAGAGCCGTTCGCGAGGGTCGCCGGGGCGCTGCCGGCCGAGATCCATGAAGCGGTCGAACGAGATGCCGACCTGCTGCAGGTACGGACCGAGGAGGTCCCAGACAAGCCCGGCGTCGAAGTAGTCGCTGCCGGCGGCGATGGGGGTGTGGGTCGTGAAGACGATCCCAGCGCGGGCGACGAGTCTCGCCTCCTCCAGCGTCATCTGGCGCGAGGCGCGCAGCTCCCGGATCCGCTCGATGGCGCAGAGAAAGCTGTGGCCTTCGTTCAGGTGGAAGACGCCGGAGTCGAGGCCCAGGGCGCGCAGTGCGCGCACGCCGCCGATGCCCAGCACGATCTCCTGGCGGAGGCGGCGGTCGGGCTCCGGCACATAGAGCCTGTCCGTGATGTTGCGCAGGTCGGTGGGATTCGCCTCGAGGTCCGTGTCGAGCAGGAACAGCGGCACTCGCCCAACCTGCGCGCGCCAGACGGCGATGCGCACGTTGCGCTGGCCGATCGGGGCCTCGACCTCGACGCCCTCCACCTTCCTGACCGGAAGCTCGCGCCCGCGGTTCTCGAAGTAGACCTCGAACTGGTGGCCGGCCTGGTCGATGTCCTGGCGGCCGAAGCCCTGGCGGTACAGCAGGCCGACGGCGACCAGCGGTAGGCCGAGGTCGCTCGTGGCCTTGAGGTGGTCGCCGGCCAGGACGCCGAGTCCACCGGAGTAGATCGGCAGGCACTCGGTGAGCCCGAACTCGAGTGAGAAATACGCGATCGCGAGAGGGGCCTGCGCGTCCATGAAGCGGGGGTGGCGGTCGTAGTACTCGCGGTACGCCGCCCGCGCCTCTTCGAACGCGCGCCGGACGTCCTCCCGCTCCATGGCCTTGGCGACTCCGTCGTCGCCCAGCTGCGAGAGAACAAGCACGGGGTTCGCCCGCGTCGATTCCCAGAGCCCGGGGTCCAGCGTGCGAAAAAGGTTCTCGATCCGCGGTTGCCACGTCCAGAGCAGGTCGTAGGCGTATTTCTTGAGTTCGTCGAGCACGCGCATAAGATCCTATTTGAGAGGAAGCTGGGATGAAGGCAGTGGTCATGGCCGGCGGCGAGGGTTCACGCCTGCGTCCCCTGACCAGCAACATGCCCAAGCCGCTGGTGCCGGTTGCGGGCCGGCCGATCATGGAGCACATCCTTCTCCACCTCCGCCGGCATCAATTGCGCGACGTGGTGGCGACGGTGCAGTACCTCGGCGCGTCGATCCGCAACTACTTCGGCGACGGCTCGGAGCAGGGCGTCGCCCTGACCTACTCGGTCGAGGACTCGCCGCTCGGCACCGCCGGCTCGGTCATGCTCGCGCGCCAGCAGCTGAACGATCCGTTCGTCGTCATCTCGGGCGACTCGCTCACCGACATCGACATCGGCGCGGCCACCCGCTTCCACCGCGAGCGCAAGGCGCTGGCGACCATCGTCCTCAAGGCGGTCCCGAACCCGCTCGAGTACGGAGTCGTCGTGGTCGACCCCGGCGGCGCCGTCCAGCGCTTCATCGAGAAGCCGAGCTGGGGCGAGGTCATCTCCGACCTCGCCAACACGGGCATCTACATCCTCGATCCGGCGGTGTTCGACTTCTTCCGGCCGGGCGAGGTCACCGACTGGTCCGGCGATGTCTTCCCGAAGCTTCTGAAGGAGGGCGAGCCCGTCTTCGGCTGGGTCGCCGACGGTTACTGGGAGGACGTCGGCAGTCACTCCGCCTACATCAAGGCCAACTTCGACTGCCTCGAGGGCCGCGTCAAGGTCCAGCTGCCCGGCGAGCGCGCGGGCGAGTCGGTCTTCATCCATCCCGACGCCGAGATCGACCCGGGGGCGCGTATCGACGGGCCGGCCCTGGTCGGCGCCGGCGCCAAGGTCAGGGCCGGTGCCTGGATCAACGGTCCCGCGGTGATCGGCGCGTACACGACCGTCGACTCGGGCGTGAAGCTCTCGAACTCCATCGTCTGGGACCACAGCTACATCGGGCTGAACTCGCGCTTGCGGGGCTCGGTCGTGTGCCGCTCGGTGACGATCAAGAACGGATGCCTCCTCGAGGAGGGAAGCGTCATCGGCAGCGATGTGACGATCGGCGCGAGCTCCACCGTCAACGCCAACGTCCGCATCTGGCCCAACAAGGAGGTCGAGCCCGGCGCGGTTGTCCACGAATCGATCATCTGGGCCGGCTCGTGGCGGCGCGGACTGTTCAGCTCGTACGGGCTGACGGGGCTGGTGAACATCGAGGTGACCCCCGAGTTCGCCTCGCGCCTAGGTGCGGCGATCGGCGCCCTGGTGCCGAAGGGCACGGAGATCGCGTTCTCTCGCGACTACACGCGGTCGGCGCGAATGATCGGCCGCGCGCTGATGTCGGGGATCATCTCCGCGGGCAGCAACGTGATCGACCTGTCAGTGCTGCCGGCGCCTGTGTCGCGGTACTGGTCGCGCCACAACCACGTCTCCGCCGTGCATGTCCAAACCTCGCCGGTCGACCCGCGCTCGGCCGACGTCCGCATCTTCGACGACCACGGCCTCGACGTCGACAAGCGCAGCGAACGCAAGCTCGAAGGGCTGTTCTTCCGCGAGGACATCCGGCGCGTGTCCCACTACGAGATGGGCCGGATCACGCGACGGGAGCAGCAGACCGAGCGCTACCGCGATGACATGCTCGGCAAGCTCGACCTCGAGGCCGTGCGCGGTGCGGCCTTCAAGGTCGTCATCGACTACAACAACGGCGCTGCCGCGATGGTTCTCCCTGACATCCTTCGCGAGCTCAACTGCACGGTGATCCCTCTGAACGCCGCGCCGGCCGAGCTGGTGATGGAGCAGGACGACGCCACGTTCCAGGCGCACCTGCAGGAGATCGGCGTCATCACATCGGCCGTGAAGGCCAAGCTCGGGGTGTTCATCGACTCGCCGGGCGAGCGGTGCTTCCTCGTCGACGAGAACGGCAACGTGCTCGACCACAACTCGGCGTTCGCCGTCCTGGCGCGGATGGCGCTGACGTCGCGAAGCGGGATGGTGCTGGGGCCTGCGTCGTCGTCGCTCGCGTTCTCGATGATCGCCGACGAGCTGAACAGCAGGTTCGTGCCGACCAAGATCACGCCCGGCGCCGTGCTGCGCGCGGCTCAGCACGCCGATGCGGTGCTCGCGTCGGATGGAGGCGGCGGCTTTTGCTGGCCCGACTTTGCGGTCTCGTTCGACGCGATCTTCACGCTCGCGCGCGTGCTCGAGATGCTGGCCGAGAGCAAGACCTCGCTGGGCGCGCTGCGCGCGCAGATCCCACACGTCACTCATCGGGTCGCGGTCGAGTTCTGCCCGTGGGAGGTCAAGGGCCGCGTGATGCGGACGATGATGGAGCGGCACCTGAAGGACCGCGTCGACCTCACCGACGGGGTCAAGGTTTTCGTCGACGACGGGTGGGTGCTGGTCGCGCCGGATCCCGACCGCCCGGAGTACTACGTGATCGCATCCACGACCGACGCCGAGCACTCGCGCCGGTTGGTCGACGAGTACGCCGGGCTCGTCCGGTCGGTCGTGTCGGAGACGGCGCCCCAGGCCGAGGCGGTCGTCGAGACCTGAGCGCGGCTCCCGTGTAGGATCGCGCTCCAAGAGGCGTGCGAAGTGGGGCTCAGCGAGCTCGAAGAGGTCCCGCTAACCGAGCAGGAGAAGAGCGACATCGCCGAGGCGTGGCTCGGCTATCTGCATGCGTTGCCGGAGGGTGCGGAGCCCGACCTGCAGGGCCACCAGGGCGGCGGCGTTTTCATCTCGATCGTGAACCGCATCCTGGTCGGGCACGACTTCGAGCCGTTCAGCGCCGCGTTCCGGTGGGGGGCGGACCAAGAGCTGATGCTGCTAGCACGGCGCCTGCCGTCGACCCGCCGTGCCGAATAGCAACCCGCCGTAAGGCGTAGGGGATCGAGCGCTGCCGACGTTCGGGCGGCGCGCCTAAAATCGGTTTCCTGCCGAGCGGGAGTAGCTCACCTGGCAGAGCGCGACCTTCCCAAGGTTGAGGTAGCGGGTTCGAGTCCCGTCTCCCGCTCCAACTCACCCTCGATTCGCTCAGGCTCGTTGTCGCGGGAGACTGGGCGCCTATTTGAAATGTCCCTCGGGGCCCCCTTTCCAGATCGGTACTGACGCCTTCCGGTCCGTTTAGTTCTGCAGGGCCATGGCGCCGTTTGCCGTGGGCCCGAAGCTGCGAGAGGGTGAGTGTGCGAGCCAAGCCTCGATGACGGCAAGTGGCAACCTGCGCCCACGCGTTGCGCCCAGGCGGGCCGCGATTCCAACCTTGCGAAGAGAGAGATGGCAAAAATCCTGATCGTCGACGACGACGCGCAGATCCGCTACATCATGCGGATCATCCTCGAGCGCGCGGGCCACGATGTGACCGAGGCGGTCAACGGCAGCGCGGCGCTCGACGCCGTGCGCCATCAGATGCCCGACGTCGTCGTCACCGACCTCATCATGCCCGTGATGGGAGGCGAGCAGCTCATCGCGTCGCTGAAGTCGGGCGCGGCCACACCGCCCCCAAAGATCATCGTCGTCTCCGCCTACCGCGGCGGCGACACCGGCGCCGATGCGTGGGTCGACAAACCCTTCCATCCGAACCGTCTCGTCGACGCCGTGCAGCGCCTCCTGGAACATCGCGTCGATACGCCGCAGCCGACCCAGTAGCTAATCTCGGCCGGTATGAGCCTGATGTTTCGGGCGATGTACCGGCTCGGTTTCAAGCCATGGGATTCGGGCATCTCCCCGCCCGAGCTGACGAACGTCATCGAAGGCCCCGACCGCCGAACGCCCGGCAAGGCGCTGGACCTCGGCTGCGGCACCGGCACGAACTCGGTGTACATGGCGACGCATGGTTGGGATGTGACGGGAGTCGATTTCGTACCGCGCGCGATCGCGGCCGCCAAGGCCAAGGCGCACGAGGCCGGCGTAGCGCCCCGCCTTCTCGTCGGTGACGTGACGCGGCTGGGCGAGCTCGGCGTCGGTGGCGACTTCACGCTCGCGCTCGACCTGGGCTGCCTTCACTCCATCCCCGACGACCGGCGCGACGCGTACGTCGACGGACTGACGAAGGCGACCGCGCCGGGCGCCGACTACCTCGTCTGGGGCTTCTACAAGCCGCCGACGCGGCTGGTCAACGCCCACCTCACGCAGGACGAGGTCGAGCAGCGTTTCAAGGGCTCTTGGGAGCTCGTCCGGGGCTGGAGCGGCGACCGCCCCGACCGTTTCGCCGGTCGCTGGTACCACCTGAAGAGGAGATAGCTGCGATGAAGCCCTCGGACCTCCTGGCCGGCTGGCACGACCACAACGCCCTCCTCATCCGCACCCTCGCGCCGCTCGGCGCGGAAGAGCTCGGCTGGTCGGCCGGCGCCGGGTTGTGGACGATCAGGGTCCTCGCGTGCCACATCGTGGCGGGCCGTGCGTGGTGGTTTCACGCCTGGATGGGCGAGGGCGACGAATCGATGAACGGGCTCGTCAGTTTGGACGACGAGCAGATCGAGAACCCGAGGATCGATGCCGGCGCGATCTGCGCCGCGCTCGAGACCTCGTGGGCCGAGGTTCGCAGGTGTCTCGAGCGATGGGGCGACGAGGACCTGGACGAGAAGTTTCAGCGCCCGCGGCCGAACGCGGCCGGCGAGCGGCCCTGGCGGGATCGGCGCTACATCATCTGGCACGTAGCCGAGCACGACGTCCACCATGGAGGGGAGATCTCGCTCACGCTCGGCGTGCACGGCCGCCCCGGCTTCGACATGTGACCGAATCTTCATCTTTCGACCCTGGCGCCCATAAACTGGTGCCCTTTGTAAGCCCGAACTAGGAGAGTGTCCATGGCCCGCAGTCCGCTGCTCAACCGCCTCCAGACCCTGTTCCAGGACTTCGACGAAGCCGAGCGCACGGGACGGCCCGTGGGCGAGATCCGGCGCGACCGCAAGGGCCTGACCCGGCGCGACTTCCTCAAGGTCGCCGGCGTCGCGGCGGGCGCGGCCGCCCTCGGGCCGACAGCGGCGTTCGCGGCGACGGCCAAGCCGGCGGGCAAGCCCGGCACGATCGCCATCGTCGGCGGGGGGATCGCCGGCCTGAATGCGGCCTTGACCCTCCAGGATGCGGGCATCGCCTCCACCGTGTTCGAGGCGACGAGCAAGGTGGGCGGGCGCATGGACTCCGACACCACCTCCTGGCTCAACGGCCAGACGACCGAGCGCTGCGGCGAGCTCATCGACAGCGGCCACAAGACGATCCTCGGCCTCGCCAACCGCTTCAACCTCGCGACCGCCGACCTGCTGGGCGCGCAACCCAACCACTCGACCGACACCGACTACTTCTTCGGGCGGTACTACACGGACGCTCAGGCGCAGGCCGACTTCAACGCGGTGTGGAGCAACGTAAAGAAGGACACCAACGCCGCCGGCTACCCCACCCTGTACAACAGCTCGACGCAGGCCGGCCGCGACCTAGACCACATGAGCGTGTACGACTGGATCGAGAGCCGCGTGCCGGGCGGCCACACAAGCCCGATGGGACAGCTTCTCGACGTCGCCTACAACATCGAGTACGGCGACGTCACCAGGGTGCAGAGCTCGCTGAACCTCCTCTACCTGCTCGGGTTCCAGTCCAACCCGGGCAATTTCCAGATCTTCGGCGCGTCCGACGAGCGGTACCACATCGTCGGCGGCAACGAGCGCCTGCCCCGAGCGATCGCGGCGGCGCTGGTGCCGGGCACCGTGCAGCTGAACACCGCGATGACGGCGCTGGCGATCAACCCCAACGGCGGCTTCAACCTCACCCTCTCGAACGGCGGTACGACGACGGTCAAGACGTTCGACCGCGTCATCCTCGCCCTGCCGTTCTCGGTGCTGCGAACGCTCGACTACAGCAAAGCCGGTTTCGATTCCCTGAAGCAGACCGCGATCACGCAGCTCGGCTACGGCAAAAACGCCAAGCTCCAGCTTCAGTTCGACACCCGCTACTGGTACGGCCCGGGGGCATGGGGGATCGGCACCGGCACCACGTACTCCGACACGGGCTACCAGAACACCTGGGAGGTCACGCGCGCGCAGGACGGCTCGACCGGCATCCTCGTTGACTACACCGGCGGCGGCGTTCCACTCGCCTCGTTCAGTGGTGACGATGAAGACCCGAAGGTCGTGGCCAGGTTCGCCAAGACGTTCCTCAGCCAGATCGAGCCGCTGTTCCCCGGCATCACCCAGCAGTGGAACGGACGCGCGACGCTGCACGTCCCGAGCACCGACCCCTTCCTGCGCGGCTCGTACTCGTACTGGAAGACGGGCCAGTACAGCCTCTTCAGCGGCTACGAGAAGGCAAGGCAGCCCGACCCGACCACAGGCAAGATCCACTTCGCGGGCGAGCACTGCTCGACCAACTTCCAGGGCTACATGGAGGGCGGCGCCGAGGAGGGCGCGCGGGCCGCGAACGAGATCCTGAGCGACTACAAGGCCGGCTTGCTGCCCTGATCGGCGTGGCCCGTCGGGACGCGAAGCGACATCGCGACCCAGGCCATGACGACGCCCGCGAGGACGCCCGGAGCGAACGCGAAGAGCGCGTGCCCTGACGCGTCCCACAGCGCGCCGGCGATCAGCGGCAGGAGGAACGCCGTCGCGTACTGGATGGTGAAGATCGCGGCGCTCATCGAGGCCACGTCACCGGGCGGCGCGACGCGCGGCGGGATGCTGAGCACGACGATGAACGCGAGCGCCGTCGAGAAGCCGAGGACGAAGGCCCAGGCCACGACGCCAACGCCGGGCGTCAGGACGATGCCCGCCTGGGCGACCGCCATCAGGGTCGCGGAACCGACGAACCCTCCGCGCCCCGTCATCATCCGTGGCCATATCGCCACCGCCGGCGCCGTGAGCAGCTGCGACGCATTGAGCACGGCCAGGGCGGGGGAGATCAGGTTGTGGCGGCCGGTCTGGTCGAGAAAGTCGGGGATATACGCGTTGGCGCCGAAGTACGTGGCCGAGGCCATGCCCATCACGATCCCGATCCGCATCGTCTGGTGGCTACGCCACTGCGGCCACCACCGCCTCGCGGCCAGGACGCCGGCCGCGCGAGCCGGCGCGTAGGCGGCGATCGCGACCGCGCTGACGAGCACGAACACCGACCATGACGCCAGGGCGGGCCGCCAGTCACCGTGCGCCAGAGGCAGGACGCCGAACGGTGTCGTGAACACGGTCGGCAGCGTCTCTCCGATCAGGATGCCGTTGGCGTAGACGGCGGTGGCGATGGCGATCCGGCGCGGGAACCACTCGCGCACGAGCGCCGGGAACGCGGGCTGGCTCACCGCGACGCCGACGCCCATGAGGAAGGTGGCGGCAAGGAGCGACGTGGCGTTGGAGCCGAGGCCACGGAGCGCGCCGAACACCGCGACCGAGCCCAGCCCGGCGACCAGGGCGCCGCGGATGCCCAGCTTGGCGATGAGAAGCGATCCCGGCACCGACGCGACGGCGAGGATCAGCACCGGGCCGGAGACGAGCGCGCCGACCGCAGCCTCGTCGAGGTGGAGCTCGCGGTGGATGAGCGGCACCAGGGGTGGGACGGCGAGCATCGTCAGCCTGATGTCCACACCGCCGAGCCACAGAAGAAGGAGACGGACCCACTCCGCGCGCGTGATCCTCACTTACCGGGCATACTCTCGGGCATGGCAGGGCTGCTCATCGTCGCGGCGACCGGCGCCGGCGATCCGACGCGGGCCAGCATCCCGTTCCACATCGCCGTCAACGGCGCGGTGCCTTCCGGCACCGAGGTGGCGATCGCGCTCGCCGGAGACGCGGCCGAGCTCGTCAAGCCCGACATCATCGACTCGGTCGTCGGCGTCGGCATCCCGCGCCTGCGCGAGCTCGTCGACAAGTGCGTCGCACAGAACGTGCGGGTTTACGTTTGAAAGGGATGCGCGGAGGCCCGTGGGGTCTCGGCCGACATGCTGGGCAGGAACGCGTCGTACATCACGCCGCCTGACCTGGTGCGACTGACGATGGACGCCGACCGGGTTCTTACCTTCTAGCTCGGCCTAGCTCCTCGTCGCCCCGATCGCCGCGAGCGCGGAGGGGTTCTCGAGGGAGGAGAGGTCGCCGGGATCCTGACCCGTGTAGACCGAGCGCACGACCCGGCGCAGGATCTTCGCGTTCCGCGTGCGCGGCAGGTCGCCGACGAAGTGGACCGCACGCGGCCGCAGCGGTTTGCCCAGCGAGCTCGCGACCAGGTCCTGCAGCTCGCGCGCCAGCTCGCTCCCCGCCTGGCGGTCGGGACGGAGGATGACGAAGCACACGAGCGCCTCGCCCTTCAGCTCGTCCGGCACCCCGATCGCGGCCGCCTCGGCGACCGCCGGGTGACCGACCAGCACGGACTCGACCTCGGCCGGGCCGAGCCGCTTGCCCGCGATCTTGATCGTGTCGTCGGAGCGGCCCAGCACGTACCACAGCCCGTCCTCAGGGTCGACGTACGCCCAGTCGCCGTGGACCCACAGGTCGGGGAAACGGTTCCAGTACGTCTCGAGGTAGCGCTGGCGGTCGCCCCAGAACCCGCGCGTCATGCCCGGCCACGGGTTGCGAATCACCAGCTCGCCGACCTCGCCCCGCACCGGCCGCCCGTCGGCGTCGAGGACATCCGCCGCCATGCCCGGCACGGGGCCGGCGAACGAGCACGGCCGCAGGTGGGTGATGACGTTGCCGCACAGGATCCCGCCCGAGATCTCGGTGCCGCCGGTGTAGTTGATGACGGGGATACGGCCGCCGCCGACGTGCTTGAAGTACCAGTGGAACGGCTCGGGGTTCCACGGCTCGCCCGTCCCGCCGAGGATGCGGAGACTCGTCAGGTCGTGCCGCGCCGGCAGCTCATCGCCGTGAGCCATCAGGCCGCGGACGAGCGTCGGCGACACGCCGAGGACGGTCACCCTGTGTCGCTCGACCATCCGCCACAGGCGGTCGGCGGCCGGATGGTCCGGGGTGCCCTCGTACAGCACCATCGTGGCGCCGAGCACGAGCGTGCTGTAGATCAGCCACGGACCCATCATCCAACCGAGGTCGGTGAACCAGAACACGGTGTCGTCCGGGCCGACGTCGAAGCAGTGAGCCATATCCTGCGCCGCCTTCACCGGAAAGCCGCCGTGGACGTGGAGCGTGCCCTTCGGCTTGCCCGTCGTGCCGGACGTGTAGATGATCATCAGCGGGTCCTCGGGGTCGAGCTCCTCGGTCCGCGTGTGGTCGGCGTGGTCTTCGACCAGGATCTCCCAGTTCTCGTCGCGGCCGTGCGTCCACGGGATGTCGCGCACGACCCGCCGGAACACGACGACCTTCCTCACGGTCGGGCAGGAGACCAGCGCCCGGTCGACCGTCTCCTTCATGGCCACGACCTGGCCTCGGCGGTAGAAGCCGTCGGCGGTGACGAGCACCTTCGCCTCGCCGTCGCGCAGGCGTGTCGCGATCGCCTCCGGACCGTACCCCGAGAACAGCGGGATGATCACGGCCCCGATCTTGGCGGCAGCGAGAACGGCGACCGCGACCTCCGGGCACATGGGCATGAAGATCCCGATCCGGTCTCCGTGTGCCACGCCGAGGCGCCGGTACGCGCCCGCGAGGCGCGAGACCTGCCGATCGAGCTGGCCGTAGGTCAGGGTGCGGACGTCGCCGGGCTCGCCTTCCCAGACGATCGCCGGCTTGTCGCGGAACTCGCCGTCGCGATGCCGGTCGAGGCAGCTCTGGACGATGTTCATGCGCCCGCCGACCCACCACCGCGCCCACTGCTTGCCGGCGGACAGGTCGACGACCTTGTCGTAGGGCTTCTGGAACGCGATGTCGATGTCCTTCACGGCAGCGTCCCAGAACCACTCGATGTCGGCGTCCGCGCGCTTCAGCAGCTCGTCGAAGGTCTCGATGCCGTGGCGGTCCATGAAACGCTTGAGCCGGCTGCGCTCGAGCACCTCGGGCGTTGGCTCCCAGATCACGTCGCCGATCACGACAGGTTGCATGGCCAGGTTTTATTGTCGCCAGATGGCAGCGCGCGAGCTTCCCGACGGGTTCGCGGGCGACCTGGCGCGCGTGATCGCGCCGGCCGACCGCGACGCGGCGGCGGAGATCATCGAGGCGGCGACGATGCTCGACGACGTCGGTCTGCGCCGATTCCTGCGCCTGTTCGCCGACCGGGTCCGCGCCTCAGGCACACCGGTCAGGGCCGACGAGCTGCGCGACCTGCTGCAGCGGTCCGCGCTTTGATCCGCTCGGCGTCCTGGACGAGAAGCCAGTAGTTGGTCCACGCCGCATGCGCCACCGCGAACGCGATCTCCGCGCGCATGTGAAGACGCGCTGCGCGCACCGCGTGCTGGTGGGCGTAGCACCACCGGTCCCAGGCGCGCTCGACGGTCGCCTCCACGAGCTCCATCCACTCCGCGTCCTCGCCGGCGGCCGTGGGTGGCGGAAGGGTGAGCACCTTCCATTTCCTGTCCTCGCGGACCAGCGTGAGCACGGGTTGGCCGCTCGGACGGCCGTTGTGCCGGTGCGGACGCGGGATGCGGGGGTTCGCGGCCATGAGGCGCTGCTGGACGGCGAAGACGAGATCGTGCGCGGCGTCCAGCGTCGCCGGGGCGACCGCCGGCGTCCGGCGGCCGAGCCGGATCTGCAGGGCGCGGATCGCCTCGCGCAACCGCAGGGGCGCCTCCGCCGCATCGTCGAGGCGTAGGTTTTCGACCTCGTCGAGGAGGACGTCGGACTCGGCGAGGAGGAGGCGGCGGCGGGTCTCGGCGGCGGCAGCCATGCGTGCGCAACATCGCGCGCGCCGGCGCTAGGCGTCAAGTAGCACTTTACACGTCAGGCGATGTCGAGTAGCCGCTTTCCGTTCCCGACGAGCAATTTGTCCATCACCGGGTCCGGGATGCCGAGCGTGCCGAGCTCGTCCAGGCAGCGCTTCGGCTCGATGAACGGGTAGTCGCTGCCGAACAGGAACTGGTCCTGCAGCCGGCCCTTCATGTCCCGGAGCACCTCGGTCGGGATGTACCGCGGGCTCCAGCCCGAGATGTCGATGTAGATGTTCGTCTTGTGGAGCGCCATCGCGAGCAGCTCGAGGTGCCACGGGTAGCCGAAGTGGGCGGCGATGATCTTCAGGTCGGGGAACGCCGCCGCCGGCGCGTCGAGCCAGATCGGTCGCGCGAAGTCGATGCGGATGCCCTGCCCTCCCGGCTGGCCGGCGCCGATGCCGCTCGTGCCGGTATGGAACAGGGTGATCAGCCCGAGCTCCTGACACCTCTCGTACAGCGGCCAGTGCTGCTCCTCGTTGGGGCCGAAGGCCTGCAGCGACGGGTGCAGCTTGACGCCCTTCAGCCCGAGCTCCGCGATGCGGTCCAGCTCCTCGACGGCGCGCGTGCCCTTAAGGGGATCGACGCTGCCGAACCCCACGAACGTCTTCGGGTAATCGCGGCACGCCTGCGCCACGAGCTCGTTGGGCACCCGCGGCCGCGCGGTCGCGGTCTCCGCGTCCCACGCGAGCAGCACGGCGACGACGTCGAGCGCCTCGTAGTCCCGGGCGAGGTCCTCGAGCGACTTGCGGGCCACCTTCGACCGGAAGTACGACTCCGCCGCCTCGACGTAGCCCTTCATCGAGACGTCCAGCCACTCGGGGGTAGGGAGGTGGACATGGAAATCGATCGCCTTCACCGTGAGACTTATGTTGGTGGAAGCGACGCTCCTCGTGCTCGGCGGCGGCCAGAGCCGGCGCATGGGCCGGCCCAAGGCCTGGATCGAAGTCGGGGACACGGTGCTGGTGCGGCACGTGGTGGACAGGCTCGCTCCCGCGTTCTCGGAGGTGATGGTCTCGTTCGCGGAGCCCGAGCAGATGGAGGATCTGCTGCCCTACCGCGTCGTCTTCGACCGCAAGCGGTCGGCCGGTCCGCTGGCCGGCATCGAAGCCGGGTTGCTGGCCGCGCGCAACCAGGTCGTCTTCGCGGTCGGGTGCGATATGCCGTACGTCAGCCGCGCCACGGCTGAGATGGCGGTCGCGGCGGCAAGGAACGCGGACGCGGCGATCCCGCGCCACGACGGCCTGTTCGAGCCGGTGTGCGGCGCCTACCGCAAATCCGCCCTCCCGGTCATCGTCGCCGCCCTCGATGCCGGCAACTACGTCGCCCACGACGCCGTCATGGACCTCGACGTGACCTGGCTCGAGGATCTGGATCCGCAAGAGTTCGAGAGCCTCAACACCCCGGCGGACCTCGAGCGATTCCTCGCCGGCAATGCCGGTTTTTCGGCTCAGCGATAATCAGCCAGACGCCTTGAAGATCGTCGTAACCGTCAAGCAAGTACCGGATCCGAACTCGAATCTCACCCTCGAGAGCGACAACACCATCTCGCGCGAGAAGGAGGCGGTCCTCGACCCCGGCGACGAGTGCGGGGTGGAGGAGGGGCTGCAGCTCAAGGAGGCGCACGGCGGCGAGGTCGTCCTGGTGTGCGTCGGCCCGGAGCGCGCCAAGGACGCCATCCGCAAGGGCCTTTCCATGGGCGCCGACCGCGGCGTGCTCGTGTCCGACGCCGGGCTCGCCGGCGCAGACGCGCTGTTGACGGCGAAGGCACTGGCGGCGGCGATCAAGCCCGAGTCGCCCGACCTCGTCATCTGCGGCACCGAGTCGTACGACGGCAGCACCGGCGTCGTGCCGCCGATGCTGGCCGAGCTGCTCGGCATGCCGCAGCTGACCTTCGCCAAGAAGGTCGAGATCGACGGCTCGACGGTGAAGATCCACCGCCAGACCGCCGACGGTTACCAGATCGTCGAGGCGCCGTCGCCGGCCCTGATCACAGTCACCGCGGCGATCGCGGAGCCGCGCTACGCGTCGCTCAAAGGGATCATGGCCGCGCGCTCGAAGGAGATCAAGCAGGTCTCGCTCGGCGACCTCAGCGTCGAGAAGAGCGAGCCGGCGGAGACGATCGAAGGCGTGGTCGACGCGGAGGCGCGCAAGGCCGGCGAGGTCATCGAGGATGACGGCACCGCGGTCGACAAGATCATCCAGGTGCTCGCGGCGGCGAAGGTGCTCTAGGCGATGCCCAGCATCCTCGTCTACGCGGAGATGGGCCAGGGCAAGGTCAGCTCGACCGCGCTCGAGCTCATGACCAAGGCGCGGGAGCTCGGCGATGTCTACGCGGTCGCGCTCGGCGCGGGCGCTAAGGCCGCCGCCGGCACGCTGGGCAAGCACGGCGCGAAGGTCGTGCACGTCCACGAGGACGCGGCCTACGACGACTACATCGCCGAGCCCGCAACCGACGCGGTCGCCAGGCTCGTCGAAGAGCAGAAGCCGGACGCGATCCTCTTCGGCTTCACGCCCGACTCGCGCGAGGTCGCGGGACGGCTGGCGGCGCGCCTGGGCGTCGGCCTCATCTCCAACGCCAGCGACGTCACCGCGCAGGACGGCGGGTTCGTCGCCAAGGTGCCGTACTTCGGCGGCGCCAAGGTCGCGTCCATGAAGGCCAACGCTAAGCCCGCGATCATCCTCGTCCGGCCGAAGTCGTTCGAGCCTTCGGAGGCGGGCGGGACGGCCGATGTCAAGGAGATAGGCGGCGCCGTGGCCGACGGTTCCAGGCGCGCGCACATCGCCGACCGCGTCGTCGAGGCGTCCGAGAAGGTCAAGCTCGAGGACGCACGCGTGGTCGTGAGCGGCGGCCGCGGGCTTGGCGGCCCGCAGAACTTTCCGATGCTCGAAGACCTCGCCGGCGCCCTCGGGGGAGCCGTCGGCGCGAGCCGTGCGGTGGTCGACGCGGGCTGGGTTCCGTACTCGATGCAGGTGGGCCAGACGGGCAAGTCGGTGCGGCCTGGCGTCTACATCGCGGTCGGGATCTCGGGCGCGATGCAGCACACGGTCGGGATGAAGACGTCGAAGGTCATCATCGCCATCAACAAGGACGCCGAGGCGCCGATCATGAAGATGGCCGACCTTGGAGTGGTGGGTGACGCGCTGAAGATCGTGCCCGCGCTGACCGCCGCGGTCAAAGCCAAGAAGAACGGATAGGGCCGAGGCTCAGCGCCTGCTCGAAGAGCGCGTCTCGCTCCGCCGAGCCCGCGACTTCGCCGCCGCCGACGCGATCAGGGAGCGTTTGCGCCAGGGTGGTTGGGACGTCGTCGACAGCGCCGGCGGAAGCGAGCTGCAGGCGATCGCCGCGCCGCCGTCGGAGCACGAGGCGCCGGCGCGCGAGGTCAGCCTGCTCACCGTCGTCCACGGCTGGCAGCCGGACGCCGAGCGCTGGCTCCTTTCTGCCTTCACCCACACGAAGGCCGACTTCGAAGCCGTGGTCGTCGACAACTCCGGCGATCCCCGCATCGCAGGCTGGCTCAAGAGCCGCGCCGCGGAGCGGCTGCGCACCCTCACGCTCGACCCGCCGCTCGGATTCGGCGCGGCGGTCAACGCCGGCATCGACGCCGCCGCCGCCGAGGTGTGCGTGCTGTTCGATCCGGGCGTCGAGCTGACCGGCGACGCCGTCACGCCGCTTCTGCGCGCGCTCGACGACCCCGCGGTCGCCGTGGCGGGACCGTTCGGCGTGCGCGGCCTGGGGACGATGAAAGAGTTCGGCGCGGCGGAGGGGCCTGAGGTGGACGCCATCGAGGGCTACTGCATGGCCTTTCGCCGCGCCGACGCGCTGGCCGCCGGCGGGTTCGACCCCAGGTTCCGCTTCTATCGCATCGCCGACCTCGACTTCAGCTTCCGCCTGCGCGACCGGGGCGGCAAGGCGCTGGTCGTGCCCGGTCTTCCGGTGGTCAAGCACGACCATCGCCTGTGGGAGTCGACCGAGCCGGCCGAGCGCGAGCGGCTGTCGCGCCGCAACATGTACCGCTTCCTCGACCGGTGGCGCGACCGGGATGACCTCCTGACCGGCCAATAGAATTCGGCGGTGACCGACGAGTACCAGGCGATGGTCGGCGATCTCCGCGTCCGCAAGCGGAAGAACCTCGCCATGGGCGGCGAGGACAAGGTCGCGAGGCAGCACGAGAAGGGCAAGCTCACGGTCCGCGAACGCATCGACCTGCTGTTCGACGAAGGCATGTTCGTCGAGCTCGGCCTGCTGGCCAACAACCGCGACGGGTCGGAGAACGCGCCGGCGGACGGCGTCGTCACCGGCCACGGCGAGGTCGACGGCCGGCAGGTGTGGGTGATCGCATACGACTTCACCGTCATGGCGGGTTCGATGGGCGCGGTCGGCGAGCAGTTCAAGGCCGCGCGCGTGCGCGAGCTCGCGCTGCGCTACCGCAAGCCGATCGTGTGGCTGCTCGACTCCGCGGGCGCGCGCATCCAGGAGGCGGCCGGCTCCACGTTCGCCGGCACGGGCTGGCTGTTCGCCGAGCAGGTGTACATGTCGGGCGTCATCCCGCAGGTGGCGGCCATGCTCGGGCCGTGCGCCGCCGGGACGGCGTACATCCCCGGCCTCGCCGACTTCGTGCCGATGGTCAAGAACACCTCGTCGATGGCGCTGGGCGGCGCTCGCCTCGTCAAGGCGGCGACGGGGGAGGAGACGACCGACCACGCCATGGGCGGCTCGCAGGTCCACTGCTACGAGTCGGGCGTCGGCGACAACGAGGTCGAGGACGACGCCGCGTGCATCGCGACCGTGCGGCGCTTCCTGTCCTACCTGCCGTCGAGCAACACCGAGGAGCCACCGTTCGTGGATACGGGCGACCCGGCGGACCGCGACGCCGAGGGCCTGGAAAAGATCGTCCCCGTCAACCCTCGGGCGGCTTACGACGTG
The DNA here is from genome assembly GCA_964461175.1 of uncultured Actinomycetes bacterium. GTDB lineage: Bacteria > Chloroflexota > Dormibacteria > Dormibacterales > Dormibacteraceae > 40CM-4-65-16. Next base: position 18,101 of record CAYWTI010000060.1, read on the forward strand.
CGCAAGGTGATCAAGGCGGTGTTCGACCGCGAGTCGTGGTTCGAGGTGAAGCCGACGTGGGCAAAGAACATCGTTGTCGGGTTCGCGCGCGCCGGAGGGCACTCGGTCGGCGTCGTCGCCAACCAGCCGATGCAGAAGGGTGGCGCGCTGGATTCGGACGCGGCGGACAAGGCGGCGCGGTTCATCCGCATGTGCGACGCCTTCAACGTGCCGCTCGTCTACCTCATGGACGTGCCCGGCTTCATGGTCGGCTCGCAGGTTGAGAAGGACGGGATCATCCGCCACGGCGCGAAGATGCTGTACGCGACGTCGGAAGCGACGGTACCGAAGATCACCGTGATCATGCGCAAGGCCTACGGCGCCGGCTACTACGTCATGTGCGGGAAGGGATACGAGCCGGACACGATCGTCGCCTGGCCGTTCGCCGAGATTTCGGTGATGGGGCCCGAAGGCGCGGTGAACATCATCTTCAACAAGCAGGTCGAGGCGTCGGACAACCCCGAGGCGACCCGGGCGGAGCTGGTGGCGACGATCCGCGAGTCCATCAATCCCTACCTCGCCGCGGGCTGGGCGATGATCGACGACGTCATCGACCCCGCCGACACTCGGCGCGTGATCGTCAAGGCGCTGGAGCAGGCGCGCGGCAAGAAGGTCGAACGGCCGTGGCGGAAGCACGGCAACATCCCGGTATGAGCGACCCCGTCGTCATCACCGCGGCGCTGACCGGCGTGCTGGCGACGCGGGCGCAGTGCCCGGCCATCCCGTACACGCCGGTCGAGATCGCCGAGGAGGCGCGGCGCGCGGCCGACGCGGGCGCCGCGATCGTGCACATCCACGCCCGCACGCCCGAGGGCGGCCCCGAGTGGCGGGTGGAGACGTTCGCCGAGATCCTCTCCGAGGTCCGCGCGCGCACGAACGTGATCGTCAACTTCTCGACCGGCGCGATCGGGATTCCGGTCGAGGACCGGATCGCGCACATCCGTGACCTCAAGCCCGACATCGGCGCCCTGAACATGGGCTCGATGAACTACGCGATCTACTCCGAGAAGAAGAAGGCGTTCTACCACGACCACGTCTTCGCCAACCCGTTCAAGGACATCCAGTTCTTCCTCGAGGCGATGAACGAGGCGGGGGTGCGGCCTGAGCTCGAGTGCTTCGACACCGGCCACATCGCGAACACGGCGCCGCTCATCGACATGGGCGTGCTGCGCGCGCCCTACCAGTTCAGCCTGATCATGGGCGTGCTGGGCGGCATCCCGGGCACGACGCGGCATCTGACCAACCAGGTGGACACGCTCCCGGACGGCTCGCACTGGCAGGTCATCGGCATCGGCACGCGCCAGTGGCCGCTGGTCGCGGCCGCGATCACGATGGGCGGCAACGTGCGCGTCGGCCTCGAGGACAACTTCTACGTGGAGGAAGGGCGCATGGCGAAGAGCAACGGCGACCTGGTCGGGAAGGCGGCCCGGCTGGTGGCGGAGCTGGGGCGTTCCGTCGCTGCGGTGGCCGAAGCCCGCAGAATTCTCTGTCTGGAAGCACATGACTGAGGTCAAAGCGGAGCTGGTGGGGAACGTCTGGAAGGTGAAGACCGAGGTGGGCGCGCAGGTCGCGGAGGAGGACGAGCTGCTCATCCTCGAGTCGATGAAGATGGAGATCCCGGTCACCGCCCCTCGCGCCGGCACGGTGAAAGAGGTGCGGGTCAAGGAGGGCGAGGTGGTCAGGGAGGGCCAGGTCCTGGTCGTCCTCGAGTGAAGCCCGCGCAGCTCCTGCTGGCGTACCAGCGGCTGGTCGAGAGGGAGCGAGAGCTGCGCGACGACATCGAGCGCGTGGAGTCGTTGCTAGCGTCGGATCCCAACGTCGCCCACGCCGAGGAGGAGCTCGCCGCCGCGCGCTCGCAGCGCGACGCAATCCAGCTGCGGCTGCGCGAGTCGGACCGCGAGCGCGAAACCCACCGCACGCGCCTGCGCTCGCGCGAGAAGGAGCTGATGAGTGGCCGCATCCGCAACCCGACCGAGCTGATGCAGCTGAACCAGGAGGTGCAGCACCTCAAGGCCAGCTTCGCGGAGGAGGAGGACGCCGAGCTGCGGCTCATGGAGGAGGGCGAGCTCGCGGAGCAGGCGGTGGTCGAGGCGTCGGAGCGCGTGCAGGACGCGCGCACGCGCTCGGCCGGTGACGAGCCGGCGCTGCGGCGCGACCTCGAGTCGTGGCAGGCGGAGCTGGCCACGGTGAAGGCAGACACGGAGGCGCTGTGGGCGCAGGTGCCGGCGCCCGCGCAGCAGGCTTACCTCCGCGTCCGTGCGCATCCGCCGGTGGCCGAGGTCGACCGCAACCAGTGCCTCGCCTGCCGCGTGACGGTGACCTCCTCGGGCATGCAGGTCCTGCGCAAGGGCGACGACATCGTCAACTGCGAAAACTGCAGCCGGATCCTGGTGATGGCCTGAAATCAGTTGGCGCGGGCGGCGCGTCCTCAACGGGCTTGTCCCGCAAGCTGTTGCGACTGCGCACCGACGGCGCGGCGCGCGGCAATCCAGGCCCCGCTGGAGCCGGGATCCTGATCGAGGATGAGAACGGGACGCGCCTGCGGGCGCTGCACCGCTGGCTCGGGCCGATGACCAACAACCAGGCGGAGTACCACGCCCTGATCGAAGGGTTGAAGGCGGTGCGCGAGTGGAAGCCGGACCGGCTGGAGATCGTGCTCGACTCGAAGCTCGTCGTCGAGCAGGTGAAGGGTACGTACAAGATCAAAGAGCCGGAGCTGCAGCGCCTGCATGGCGAGGCGAAGCGGTTGCTGGCGGATTTCGCGGATTACGAGATCAAGCACGCCGGCCGGGCCGAGAACCGCGGCGCGGACCACCTGGCGAACATGGCCATCGACGCCCACGTGCCGAAGCGCAAAACCGGTGGCTAGGGGGAGCACTGAGCCGCGAGTGCCGGCTGATGCGCCTTGCGGAGGCTCGGCAAGGGCGCGCGCGCCGGCACTCGCGGGGTCCGGCCACCCGGACCGCCGAGAGGGTCGGTCGAACTAGCTCCGGGTCGGGCGTAGCACCAGGTCGCGGAGGGTGCGTTCGAGCCACGCCTGGTATCGGTCGGCGGTCCAGCCGCGTTCGAAGACCAGCTCGATGTAGTGCTCGGGTCCCGTGGTCACCCAGACGATATCGACCGCTTCGGCGGCCGTCACTCCGCGCTTGAGCCGAGATTCGTTCTCGAGGAGCTTGCCCAGGGGCGCGAGCCGCGCGTAACGCCCGCGCTCGACCTCGCGGTAGCGCGCCAGAAGGATGGGGTCGCCTGACTCTCGGAGGAAGCGCATGAGGTCGGCGCACGGCTCGTAGATACGGCGCGACATCGCCGCCAGGCCGGCGAACCAGCCGCGAACGCCTCGAGACGATGCCGACACATCGAATTCCTGCAGCGCGCCGGCGATGTGCGGCCAGTCGGCCGCGATGACGGCGTCGGCGAGGCCAAGCTTCGTCTTGAAGAGCGCGTAGACGGTCTGGTATGCGACGCCGGCTTCGCGCGCGATCTCCTCGATCGTCACTTTGCTGTAGACGCCGTTGACGAGCGCGCGCCGAGCCGCGTCGACCACGCGTCGCCGGGTGAGATCGGCCTGCTCGCGACGCAGCGCTGTGCTGTAGGTCCGTTGGGGCTTTACGCGCGGAGCCACAGCGAATATAGTAAGACCCTATTCAATAGAGACGGATACTAACGAATGGTGGGGTTGGCAATGAAGAAGGTCGCTTCGGGACGTCTCCAGATCGCTTATCACGAAGCAGGGGTGGGCGAGCCTACAGTCGTGCTGCTTCACGCGCCGCTTGGCTTTCGCCCTCAGATGCAACCGCTCTTCGACCATCTGTCGCAAAGCCACCGGGTGATCGCTCCAGACCTGCGGGGTACGGGCTCGAGTGACGCGCCGGAGTCCGGCTATACGATCGCCGACTACGCGCGCGACGTCGTCGCGGTCTGCCGCGACGCTGGGGCCAGCCGCGTTGTTCTGTGCGGCCACAGCCTCGGCGGTGCGATCGCGCTGGACGCGGCGGCCATGGAGCCGGCGATGGTCGCCGGCGTGGTCCTCCTCGACGGGGCAGTGCTGTTCCCCGACGCGCTTCGCGCCCGGATCCTCGAGGAGCTGGTCCCCGCGCTGGAGGGTCCTGGGCGGCTCGAGGCTCTGCGCGGCTATTTCGCGTCACGGATGTTTGCGCCGTTCGATCCGCCGGTGCTCCAGGGCCGCATCCTCGAGAGCCTCGGGGCCCTGCCGCCGCAGGTGGCGGCCGCGGTGATGCGCGACGCGCTGGATCGCGACTTCGGCCCCCGGATCGCCGCCGGCCGATATCCGTTGATGTTCATCCACGCGAGGGTGCCGGCCGACCTCGACCGCCTCAGGCAGCTCCGGCCTGACGCGATCATCGCGTCGGTGGCGGGCTCAGGTCACTTCATGGCGGAGATCGTCCCGGACCAGGTGAACGCGATGCTCGATCGCTTCCTGACCATCCTGCCGCAGGCGGTCTCGGTCTGATTCTGGCCTTCGCTGGGTAGACTTCATCCCGGGCCGAGGCGGACGGGTGACCGCCGGGCGAAGTGAATAGCGTTCGGAGGAAAGTCCGGGCTCCAAAGAGCAGGGCGCTGGGCAACACCCAGTCGGGGCGACCCGAAGGAAAGTGCCACAGAAAAGAACCGCCGATCGACGTTGATCTCCGGAGAAGCGTCGAGCGGTAAGGGTGAAAAGGTGGGGTAAGAGCCCACCGGCGACCGGGTGACCGGCCGGCCAGGTAAACCCCGCCCGGAGCAAGACCAAATAGGAGGACGTTGACGGCTGCTCGCCCAGTCCTCGGGTTACGGTCGCTGGAGACGCCGGGCAACCGGCGCCCTAGACAGATGGTCACCGTCCCGCGAGGGACACAGAACCCGGCTTA
>CAYWTI010000061.1:0-3809 GCA_964461175.1 uncultured Actinomycetes bacterium
GGGCGTGGTCATCCTGTGCGTCGGGCTCGTCCAGTTCGTGTACTTCGAGCGCCCCGGCGAAGAGACCGGGGTCAAGGCGCACATCGTCGGCGTGTACGAGTACGACACCGCCGCGCACAAGACGGTCGGCGCGGACCGCTCGGAGTTCCCACGGTCGGCGGTGTTCGCGGCGGTCGTCGACTGGTCGTCGCTGCCTTCAAACCTGGTCGTGGACGCGCGGTGGTTCGACACGTTCGGCTCCATGCGGGGCGAGGCGGGGCCGGCCCACCCGCCGGACCTCCAGTCGCACGGCGTCGTCCCTGTGGAGGTGCCGCCCGACCTGCACTTCGTGCTCCCCGGCCGCTACACGTTCGTGGTCGAGCGGGTCGCCGGAGGCGTTCCGGTCGAGGTGCTGGCGCGACGATTCATCGTGGTCGATCGGTCGTGATCACAACGACCTCTCCGCCGGCCGCGGACCCCGAGTCGCGGCTGCGGCCGCGACGCTACGGGATCGCGATCGCGCTGGCCACGCTGATCGTCGTGGCGCTGATCGCGAGCTCGATCCTGAACTACGTCTTCCTCGACACCATCCCCGGCCGGACGTCGCTCTACGGCCTGCTCGCCGTCGCGCTGATCACCCTCGGGACGTACATCCTCGTCCGCGCGTTCAACCGAGATCGCGCGACGCGGCGCAATCAACTCATCCGCGCGGGCGTCCTGATCGGACTTGGTGTGCTGCTCTGGCTGCTCGTCATCGACGTCTTCCTCTACACCCAGTCGGCCGGACCGGGCGTCGCCGCGGTGTGCGCGCTCGCCTGTGTGCCCACGACCGGCTTCGGGCTCTGGGTCGTGCGCCGGATGGACCGCAACCACAAGGAACCGTGGCGGCTGGTCCTGGTCGCGGCCGCGTGGGGGGCGATCGTGGCGACCTCGCTCGTGGTCTGGGGCGAGACGGTGTGGGAGGTGTCTGCGCAGCGGGCGCTCGTGCCGGGCCCAGGCCTCGATACATCGCTCGCATTCATGGCGGGGATCCTCGAAGAGCTGGCGAAGGGGCTCGCGGTCGTGCTGCTGTTCCTGGTCATGCGCAACGACTTCGACGACATCGTCGACGGCATCGTGTACGGCGCGGCGGTCGGGCTCGGCTTCAACTTCATGGAGTCAGTGAGCTACATGACCAATCTCTATTCGATCTTCACGCCCGAGGCGCAGGGCGGCGTCGCGGCCGGTATCCAGTGGTACGGCCGGCAGGTGCTGGGCCTCTTCTTCGGTCACGCGACGTACACGGCGTACATCGGCGCCGGCGTCGGCATCGCGCGCCAGCTGCCCGCGGCGCGACAGAAGGTGCTGGCGATCATCGCGGGCTTCGTCGTCGCCATCGCGGCCCATTTCTCGTGGGATGCGTGGGTCAACCTCTTCCCCATCCCGAACACTCTGTTCGGATTGGTCGCGATTCACCTGCGGACGCTGATCATGAACGGGCCCTTCACGGCCGGGCTTGTCGCGCTGCTCCTGTTCGGCATCCGGTACGAAGGCCAGAACCTGCTCGAGCAGATGCGCATGGAGGCGGCGAGCGGGCGCGGCGCGATCCTTGCGGACGAGGTGCCGGTGCTCGCGAGCCCGTGGCGGCGGTTGCGGCAGCGGATGCAGGCGTTCAACCGCGCGGGCTTTCGCGGTTACTACAAGTTGTCGCGCCTCCAGACTGCGCAGCTCGACCTCGCGATGGAGCGGTGGCACCGCGCGCGGAAGGAGATCGACACACCGATGGAGGCGGAGGAACGCCTGCGGGCGGACGTCATCGCCCTCAGGCACTGGGTCGCGGCGTCTTAACAGGCTGGGTTCCGGCGGCGATTTTTTTCTTCACTCCCACTGTGCGGTATGCGCATACCGCACCCAATCGGGTGGCCGGATAGGTGCTCTTTGCTGGAAAGCGCGGGGTGATTTACGTCAGGCGGGCAACCGGCCGCCGGCGACACGCGCCACCACGAGCGTCAGCAGCGCCGCCGCCGTGCCCCACGTGATGGCCGAGACCGCCGGGTCGCTGAAGTCGGTCCCGCTCAACACCGCGTGCAGGAACGCCAGCGCAAACGCCGCGTAAGTGGCCCGATGGATCCACGACCACACATCGCCGCGCATCCGCTTGCGCAGGTAGGCGGCCACCGTCGTCGCCACCAGCAGATCGAAGGACAGCGCGCCCACGCCGATCGCGAGCGTTCCGTAGCTCGCGTGGAAGGGAACGACGACATCGAGCACGCCAACGCGAGCGGTCGCGTCGAGAAGCAGCGACACGACGTGCAGCGCCGCGAGGGGCATCCACAGCACGGTCGTGTACTCGTGCAGCGACCGCAGCGCGCGGTTCCCCGCCAGCCAGTCGAGCACCGCCGTCCGCATCGCGATGCCCGTCACGAGCGCGATCGCCAGCGCGCCATACGAGCTCAGCCCGGCGACGCGCGCCAGCACCCAGAAGAACTGATCAGTCGTCATCGCGCATCCTCATGACGCGTATGTCGACGCGACCGGCGGCGTGTCCGTCGGCCGCACCGCCGGCCCCACCACGAGCGCGCCGGCCACCCCAGCGCCGCCTCCGCCGTCGCGCGCCGCAAGCACCGCGGGCTGTAGCGGCGCCGCCGGGTTCTTCAGATGCGCGGTCACGTACAGGGCTGAGGCCAGGGTCGCACCCAACGTCAGCGCTGTCGCGGTCGCTTTCAGCAGCAGCGCGCGCATCGGGCCTAGACCGCGACCGGCGCCTTGAGGCACGAAAGGCGGTCGAACGTCGCCCCGAGGATCTCGCTCGAGTCAGCGCCGAGGTGACCGGCGAGGATCTCCTGGTACACCGACCTGAAGTCGACCGAGAAGCGGAGGTTGCCCGTCTCGTCGAGATCGGTCAGCTTCGGCTCTGAGCCGAAGAGGCCGCCGCGAACGGGGTCGCCGATGAGAAGCACGGGCGCGGCCGCTCCGTGGTCGGTCCCGCCGCTCGCGTTCTCCTTCGGCCGCCGCCCGAATTCCGACCACGTTGCGATCAGCACCTTCTGGGCCATGTTGTGCGCGGCAAGATCCTGGTAGAACGCCGAGACCGCGGAGTCGAGGTACGCCATCAGGTCGTCGTGGCGGTTCAGCTCCGTGTAGTGGGTGTCGAAGCCGCCCAGCGTGACGTGCAGGAGCTTGACGCCGGTACCGGTCACGATCAGCTCGGCCGCAAGCTGCAGGGCCGCGGCGAGCTGATTCTTGGACGAGTAGACGAGCTTGACGTTGTCGGAGTAGTCCGCCATCGGCTGGTACGAAGAGGCGGACGTACGCAAGGTGGCCATCGTCTCGGTCGCGGTCGCGATCGCGGTGTCGAAAAGGGCGCCATAGATCCCGGGCGTCCCCTTGTAGAGAGCTCCCACCGCGGCCTCCACCTCGCTCCCGCCGGTGAAGCCGAAGTTCTTCTGGTCCTGGATGACGGTGAGGGTCGCCTGCAGGTCCCGCAGGGCACCGGGCGCGTCGGTGGCGCCACACGCGCACCCGGTCAGCGGATGGCCGTTCGAGTCATAGCTCGTCGCGAGCGTGCGACCGAGCCAACCGTCGACCTGGCGCCGGGTCGGGTCGCCGGTCTCCCAGATGCGGATCGACTCGAAATGCGAGAACGTCGGGTTCGGGTAGCCAACCCCGCGCACGATCGCGACCTTGCCGCCGTCCCACAGCTTCTTGATACCGCCGAGGTTCTGGTTGAGCCCGTACTCGTTGTCGATGGGCAGAGCCTTTGCGACCATCGGACCGGCGAGCTTTGGCCGCAGGTCGTGAAGCGTCGGGTCGGCGATCGGGACGAGCGTGCGCAGGCCGTCGTTGCCGCC
>CAYWTI010000062.1:0-1915 GCA_964461175.1 uncultured Actinomycetes bacterium
CAGGAAGCTGGTCGTGCTGCCGGTTGGGTGGCCGCTCGGCCAGAAGATCGCCGCGCCGGCACCGATATAGCCGTTGAGCGTATTGCCACCGCCCAACAGGGTCGCCGCCTTCAATTCACCGATGACGTTCCCTCGTTGAGCGATCCGCCGCCGTCACAGGGAAACCCTCCACACCCGCCCTGCCAGTGCATTCCTGCGCCATAGAGGTAGTCGGTCACGACTCCGGCGCTCAACACAAATGACTGGAACGGCGCGGGTGTCGCCCCTACCCGCGCGAAGTCGTAGAAGAGCGATCCGCCGATCATCGGCGCCGATGGTCAACCGGTCTGGACGCGACCTCGCGATCTAGGCGGTCGCTGATCTGCGATTGCCGCGGCCAGGATGCGCACCGCTGACGCGATGCGGTCCTCCGGCGTGCCGGCGAAGCCCAGCACGAAGCCGCGCTCGCGCGGGCGGCCGACGTAGTAAGGCGAGAGGGCCGCCGCGTGGACCTGGCGTTCGAGCGCGTGCCGGCTCGCCGCTACGTCGTCGGCACGAAGCTTGAGCCGCGCGACGAGGTTGAGGCCCGCCTCGGCGTCGTCGTCGACCGCGAGGAAATCGTCCGCCTCGCGGCGAAGGGCTTGGACGAGGGCGGCCCGCCGTCCGGCATAGAGGACGCGCATGCGGCGGAGGTGCGCCGCGAGGCGGCCTTCGGCGAGGAAGCGCGCGACGATGCGCTGGTCGAGGCCCGGGGCGTGACGGTCGGTCGTCGCCTTGAGCTGCGCGAAGTGCGCAATCGCGGCCTCGGGCACGACGAGGTAGCCAAGCCGCAGGCTCGGCGCCAGCACCTTGCTGAAGGTCCCGAGGTAGAGCACGCGGTTGCCGCGGTCGAGGGTGTGGAGCGGCGCCAAAGGCCGCCCGCCGTAACGATACTCGCCGTCGTAGTCGTCCTCGAGGATCCAGGCGTCGGCCCGCTCGGCCCAATCGAGGAGCGCCAACCGCCGACGCAGGCTCATGGTGGCGCCCAAGGGATATTGGTGCGAGGGCGAGACCAGCACCAGACGCGCCCGCGGCGCCGTCTCGGCGCCTTTCGCGGCATCGAGACCCTCGGCGTCGACGGGGACCGGAACGATGCCGAGACCCGCCGAGGCGAGCGCCGCGCGCGCCGCCGGATAGCCCGGATCCTCGACCCACGCCTCGGCACCCGGGGCCGCCACCACGCGGGCGGTCAAATCGATCCCTTGCTGCGAGCCCGCCACCACGATCACCTGATCGGCGGTGCAGGCGATGCCGCGGGCTTGACCGAGATACTCGGCGATCGCCTGGCGAAGCCCGCAGTCGCCTCTGGGATCATCGTAGCCCATCGCATGGGCCGGCCGTTCGCGCAAGAGCCGCGCCGTGATGCGCGCCCAATCGCGCCACGGAAAGTGATCGAGCGCGGGCACGCCGGGCGACAGCGGCAAGAGACCCAAGGGCCGTTCCGGCACGAGGAAGACCTGGTCGTTCCGGCGCAGCTCGGGCATGCGCTTCCGCTGGCGTCTGGACGTGCCCGCGACCAGGCGGACCTTGGGCTCGCCTTCGGTCGCGGCGACGAAGAGGCCCGAGCCGGGCCGGCTTGTGAGAAAGCCCTCGGCGACGAGGCGGTCGTAGGCTTCGACCACGGTGATCCGCGCGACATCGTGGTCGGCGGCGAGGACGCGGGAGGAGGGGACGCGAGCTCCACCCTTGAGCCGGCCGCTCAGCACGGCGTCGCGGAAATAGCCGACGATCTGGTCCTGCAGCGACGCCGCCGCGGATCGGTCGAGCGCGAGACTGCTCCAGAGCGGTGACGCCGGTCGCTGAGGCACGGGTTCGACCTCCTGGAACTGGACTTATCACATTTTCAGAACTGGAGCTACTGAAGGATCCAGTTCAGAGCCAGGATGGCGCCCGGCCC
>CAYWTI010000063.1:0-13614 GCA_964461175.1 uncultured Actinomycetes bacterium
CCGACGAGGATCTCGCGCAGCGTGGCCTTCGTTCCGACCTGGATGCGAGTGCCGCGCGGGAGGTTCGGGTCGGGCGTGGCCATGCCCCAGTTGAAGCCCTTCGACGCCGACTCCTCGGCGCCGGCGAGCGGGGTGCCGATCATCACCGCGTCCGCGCCGGCCGCGAAGGCCTTGCACACGTCGGCGCCGATGCGCATGCCGCCGTCGGTGATGACCGCGACCCGCATCCCGCCGCGCCGCATGTGCTCGTCGCGCGCGGCGGCGACGTCCGCCGTCGCGGTCACCTGCGGCACGCCGACGCCCAGCACCCCGCGCGTCGTGCAGGCGGCGCCCGGACCGACGCCGACCAGGATGCCGGCGATGCCCGTCTCCATCAGCTCGAGCGCGGTGTCGTACTGGACGCAGTTGCCAACGACGACGGGTATATCGCACGCGCGGACGAGGTCTTCGAACGCCAGCTGGTGGTACGAGCGCGACGAATGCCTGGCCGTGAGCACGGTTCCCTGGACGACGTAGACGTCAGCGCCCGCCTGCTGGACGACCGGAGCCCGCTCCTCCGCCCGGGCCGGCACCGTCGACACCGCGCAGAGCACGCCCGCGTCCTTGATCTGCTTGATCCGCTCGGCGATGAGCTTGGGCTTGACAGGCTCGCGGTACGCCTCTTTCAGCACGGCGTTGACGCTTGCCTTGTCGGCCTCGGCGATGCGGCGGATGACCGGCGCCGAGTCCACGTAGCGGGTGTGCACGCCGTCGAGGTTGAGGACCGCGATGCCGCCGAGCTTGCCCATCGCGATCGCGAAGTCGGCGTCGACGACGCCGTCCATCGCCGAGCCCCAGAAGGGCAGCGGCAGCTTGAACGTCTCGCTCATGGTGAACGAGATGTCGACCTCATCCGGGTTGAGCGTCACGCCCCCTGGCACGAGCGCGATCTCGTCGAAGCCGTAAGCCCGGCGCGCGCGGCGCCCGATCCCGACCTCCAGCCCAGACCGCTCTCCGGATACTTCCTGCCGGGTCTGCAGCGGTGTCTCCTTCAGGGTGTGCTTACTCCAATGAATGGGGCGGGTTCGGCGAATTATAACCGACCCCTATCCTTAGACCTGCCCATGTAACGGACGCTCGAGTACCTGAACGGCATCTCCGACGAGGACATCCGGCGACTCCACGCCGCGGGCATCCGGCACACGAATCAGCTCCTCCATCGCACGTCGCTCGACATCGACCGCCACCGCCTGGGCAAGCGGACCGGCATCACGCCGGAGCGGCTGCTCGAGTTCTGCCACCAGTGCACGCTGCTCGAGGTCTCGGGGATGGAGCGCTGGCTGCCGCTGGTGCGCCGGCTCGGCATCGAGTCGATGCCGGACCTTCGCGCCCAGGACGCCGATGGCCTCCATCGCCGGATCATCGAGAAGGCCGGCCTTGCCGCCGGCGTGCCGTCACGCAGCGACGTCGAGTACTGGATCAGCCAGGCGACCGCCCTCGACATCGTCGAGACGGTCGAGCCGGAAAAGCGCCTCGGCGTGGTGAGTTGAGTGAGGCGGGCTCACGCGCCCGCCTCACTTAGAAGCTATCGGGAAAGTGCGGCGAAGAACGCGTCCGTCGGGTTGGTGTTCGACGTCGCCGTCGAGGTCGAGCTCGCGGGCGCGCATGCGCCGCCGCTCGGAAAGACCTGGCCCATCGTGTCGGTCGAGTTGCAGTTCGTCTTCACGAACAGCGCGCCGAAGCCGCTGCCCATGGGCTGGAGTCCTTCGTAGTCGCCGAGGAAGAAACCGCGCGCGACGGGCGCGGTGCGCGAGTCGAACGACGTCGTGGTGATCCTCTGCTCGTCACCGAACGTCGCCCCGCCGTCGGTCGAGAAGCTGACCCAGTAGTCGGTCGGAAGGTTCGCCGTCTGCCCGGCGGTGAGGAAGCGGGTGTCGTAATAGGTCACCGCCACGGTGCCGCCGTTGACGGCGACCGACGGCGTGAAGACCGGCAGCCCGCTGGCGAGCGAATGCACGACGCTCGGGCTCGACCACGTCGCGCCGTGGTCGCCCGACGTCGTGATGAGGATCTCGTCGTCCCACGAGACGCTGGACTTCTTGTTGTTCTTGTTGTAGTTCGACGAGCTCTCCCAGACCACGTAGATCTTGCCGGCGGCGTCGATCGTGACCTCCTCCAGGCCGTCGCCGACGCGCAGCGGCTCGCCGGTGTTGGGGTCGTGCACGCCGAGGCTGTTGAACGGCGCGATGAGCTGCGGCTGCGTCCAGGTCGCGCCGCCGTCGGTCGACTTGACGAACGCCAGCACCTGGTTGCTGTTGGTGCCCTGGAACGGCGTGTTCGGCGGCATCAGCATGTTGGCGAAGTCGTACAGAGTGTCGTCACGCGGGTCGACGACGACGATGTTGCCGATCGTCTGCTGCCGGTTGCCGGTGTTGATGATGATCTGCGCCTGGCTCCAGGTCTTGCCGCCGTCCGTCGTCTTGGAGAAATACGCCGGGCCCGTGTACGCGGCCGTCTTGGGGTTGTCGTCGGGGTTGTCGGTCGGCTCGATCAGCGTGTCCCAGACGGTGTACGCGGTCTTCGGTTTGGTCGGGTCGGCCGTCGTCGAGTTCTTGTCGGTGCTCTGCGCGAACTGGGTGAAGACCGAGCCCGGCACCGGCTGGGCGTGGTCCCACGTGACGCCGTCATTGGTCGAGCGCGCAACCGCGACGGCGTTGAAGTTGTTCGGGTAGCCGAGGTTGAACGTCAGCGCCGACGCGTACGCGATGCCGTCCGGCCCGTACGAGATCCACGGGTCGGAGTTGCGCAGGTAGATGGAGAGCGATGACGGCGTGTTCGGCGCGCACGCGTCCCACGGCATCGTGCCGTTGGACCACGTCGCTCCACCGTCGGAGGAGGTGCCGAGTCCGATCCCGTGCGCGCCACCGTTCGACCAGCGGTCCTCGTGCCACATTCCGATGACGTGGCTGCCGCGGATCGCGACGTACGGCTCCACCTCGGCGTTCAGGAAGTTGCGCCCGCCTGCGGCCGCGATCTGCGCCGCGTCCTGGGACGCGCAGGCGGTGTAGGGCGAGATGGGCGCCGATGCCACCACCGGTGCCGTGACGGACGCGACGCCGGCGGTCGACGTGGCCGCCAGGGCCGCGCCTGCGACCAGGGACAAATAGAGTGATTTCCGAGGCAACTTCACAAAACCCCCTTGTGAGCCTTAACCACGGGCGAGAACTGTTCTAGTTAACCCCAGCCGGTCCGCTCGCGCAACCACGCGATCGCCTGGCGGCCCTGGGCGGCCTGGAAGGACCGCAACGTCGGGATGCCCGGCGGCGGCGGGTCGAGGGCGCGGACGGCGAAAAAGCCGGCGACGCTGCAGACGACCGCATCGACGGCCTCGGGAGCCACCTGGTCAACACCGATGCGCCGGACGAACTCTTCCGGGCGCGGGCCACCCTGCATGGCGACGCTCGGCGCCATCGCCACGGCATCGATCCACCACGCGCCGAGGCGTGCCCACGGCCAGTCGAGCACGTACACCCTCCGGCCGGCGATCAGCAGGTTGTCCGCGCGGGAGTCGCAGTGAAGCAACGTGTCGCCCGCGGCCGCCGCCGGTGCGCTCGCCTCGAGCTCGGCCAGGCGTTCGAGGTTGCGCGCGGCCCACGGCTCGAGGCGTGTCTCGGCGCGCGCGAGCGCGATCTGCCAGCCGTTGATGGTCTGCGCGAACCACTGGGGGGCCGTGGCCGCCATGGCGATCGGCGACGGTGTCAGCGCGCGCGCCATCTGTGCCAGCGCAGCCACGACGAGCGAAAGGTCTTCCTCGGTCCACGGCTCATGCGGATGGCGGCCTTCGATGTCCTCGAGGCCGAGCGCGACCCAGCCGCCCTCGTCGTAGGTCCAGAGCAGCCTCGGCGCGGGCGCCGTATCGGGCAGCGCCGCGAGGATGCGGGCCTCCTGGCGATGGATGCCCGGCGTGTCGGGGTTGGCGGTCTCGCTGACGGCCTTGACGAAGACGCGCCGCCCGTCTGCGAGCACGAGCCTCGACGCGACCCCCGGCGAGAACCCCTGCGGCTGCGTCGTGGCCTCGACAACGCGGGCGCCCATGCGCGCCTCGAGCGCGCGCCGGACTTCGAGCGGGACCTGTTCCCAATGGACGCGTACGCCGCGCGCGGGGACGGAATCCGGGCTAGAGAAAGACGCCCCTCCGCAGCTTCAGGTTGTCGTAGATGCCGCGCTGGATGATGTCGCGCACATCGTCGGCCAGCGCCATGACAAGGTGCTGGTCCTCCGCCGCGTTGGCGGGCAGGTCGCTGACGTCGATCGCCGGGTGGAACTGGATGCGCCACTTCGACGGCAGCGGGATCATTCCCAGCGGCCCAAGCCACGGCCAGAACGGCGTGACCGGGAAGTAGGGCATGCCGAACAGGCGCGCCACCGGGCCGAGGTCGCCGAGCATCGGGTAGATCTCCTCCGACCCGACCACCGAGACGGGGATGATCGGCGCCCGAGAGCGGATCGCCGTGGTGACGAAACCGCCGCGGCCGAACCTGGTGAGCCGGTACCGGTTCTTGAAGCTCTTGCCGGTGCCGCGCGTGCCCTCCGGGAACACGAGCACGAGCTCGTCGCGCTCCAGCAGCCTTCGCGTGTCGTCGGGATGACCGACCGCCTGCCCGGTGCGGCGCAGGAACCAGCTCATCACCGGCATGCCCATGAACTGGCTCGCCACGAGCGCGCGGACGTGGCGCGGGTTCGGGTGCTCGGCGAAGACCGCCGTCTTGATCATCGTCCCGTCCCAGGGAAGGACCCCCGCGTGGTTGGCGACGAGCAGCGCGCGGCCGCTGGACGGCACGTTCTCGACGCCCGTCGTCTCGACGCGCCAGTAGTCGCGGTACAGCGCCTTGAACACGGTCAGCAGCGACTCCGTCCACTCGGCGTCGAAGCCGAACTCGTCGACCGAGTAGTTCGCACCGCGCCGCGAGAGCTCGCGCTGCTGGTAGACGAACTGGACGGCCTCCATGATCCGGTTCAGGTCGATGACGTCGCGCCCGGTGAGCTCGCGCAGGCGCAGCGAGAGCGCACCGACGGCCTGCAATGCGTACAGCGGCGCCTGGCGCTGGAGGCGGCGGACCGGCTTCGGAAGGCGGATGCCCTGCCGCGGGGCGACGATCGCCGCCTTCACGCTCTGCCGGCGGCGCCGGCGGCGCGCCATGTCCTCGGCGATCAATTGCTCAACCTCAGCGCGCGGCGCCGCCGCTGCTGGAGGTACACCTGGAGCTCGTACTCCTGTGGCGGCGACGGCGCCTCGATGACCTCCATCGTCTTGCCGGCGGCGAAGGCGTCCATCGCCTGGCGTGACGAGTAGGCGGGCCGCCATCCGAACTCCGCCTCAAGCCGGCTCGTGTCCATGACGGAGCCGTACGCGAGAACGTCGGCGATGTGCGCCGGCAGGTCGACGCGGGCAAGCGCCCTGAGGCCAAGGCGCGAGAACCACCGCCAGTAAGGCGGCAGCACGGGCGCGACCCGCCCGCCCATGACGGCCACGGCCTGGCTGAGCACGAGGACGCCGTCGCCGGCGACGTTGAACGTGCCCTGATGGTCTTCGAGCGTGGCCCGGACGATGGCCTCCGCCGCGTCCTCCTCGTGCAGGAGCTGCAGCCGCGGATCGAAGCCCGTGAACACCGGCACGACAGGCAGGGAGAGATATCGCGCCAGGCTCGTGCCCTCGCCGACGCGAAAGCCGAGCCGCAGCACCGACACGCCGCAGCCCTCAGTCCGGAGCGCGAACTCGTTCACGAGCTGCTCCATCTCGAGCAGGTCGCGCGTCACGCCCGAGGCCGCGCGGTCGAAGTTGATCGCGTCCTCGGCGAAGAAGGACGGGTCCGATGGACCCGCGCCGTAGATCGCCTGGCTCGACTTGACCACCAGGCGGCGAACCGGGCTCGACGGCGCGGAGGCGCCGACGAGCACGTTCATCGTGCCGATTACGTCCGTCTCGTGTACCGAGCGATCATCCGCGCGCGAGTCGACGACGACCGCGAGGTGGACGACGGTGTCGATTCGCAGCTGGCGCACCAGCTTGCCGATCACCGAGAGGCGCGTGTCGGCGTGGACGAAGTCCATCTCTTCGAGCGCGCTGACGGGGTCAGCGATGTCGCAACCGAACAGCGAGTCGACCCTGGACGCCAGGCGCCGCGCGACCTCCGCCCCAAGCGGGTTGGACACGCCGGTCACGAGCACGCGCCTGGGAGTCATCGACTCCCGATTATGGGTATATGCCTCGGACCGTCGTCGCGTTGGCCACGCGCTGCACGGCCAGCGCGTAGGCGGCGGCGCGCATGTCGATGCGCTTGTTGACCGACGTGTGCAGGATCTCGTAGAACGCCCGCGTGATCACGTGGTGCAGCTTGGTGTTGATCTCGTCCTCCTCCCAGAAGAAGGCCTGGAGATCCTGGACCCACTCGAAGTAGGAGACGATCACCCCGCCGGCGTTGGCGATGATGTCCGGCACCAGGAAGATGCCCCGGTCGTGCAGGATCGGGTCCGCCTCAGGCGTGACGGCGGCGTTCGCGCCCTCGGTGATCAGCCGCGCCCGGATGCGACCCGCGTTCTCGACGTTGACTACGTCCTGCACCGCGGCCGGCACGAGCACGGTGACGGGCAGCTCGAGCAGCTCGGCGTTGGTGACCGCGTCGCCCTTCTTGAAGCCGGTGACCGTGCCGCGCACCTGGCGGTGCTCCTCGAGCGCCGCGAGGTCGAGGCCTTTCGGGTTGTAGACGCCGCCGCGGGAGTCGCTGACCGCGACGATGCTCAGCCCCGCCTCGGAAAGGAGCCGCGTCGCCGACCGGCCCACCTGGCCGTAACCCTGGACGGCCACGGTCGGGGTCTCCTCGTCGATGTGCAGGTACTTCAGCGCCTCGAGGGTGAGGTACGTCGCCCCGCGGCCGGGTGCCTCGACGCGTCCCTCGGAGCCGCCGACGTCGACCGGCTTGCCCGTCACCGACGCGGTGACGGAGTGGCCGGAATGCATGGAGACGGTGTCCATGATCCAGGCCATGATCTGGGGGCTCGTGCCCATGTCCGGAGCGGGGATGTCCTTCTCCGGGCCGATCAGGATCGCGATCTCCGTGGCGTAGCGCCGAGTCAGATGCTCCAGCTCGGCCTGCGACAGCTTGTGCGGGTCGACCCGGACCGCGCCCTTGGAGCCGCCGTACGGGATGCCGACCGCCGCGCACTTCCACGTCATGAGCATGGCCAGCGCCTTGACAAGGTCGAGGTCGATGTCCGGGTGGTAGCGGATGCCGCCCTTGGCCGGCCCACGGCTGATGTTGTGCTGCACCCGCCAGCCGGTGTAGACGCGGACCGAGCCGTCGTCGTGCCGGACGGGGAAGTGGACTGTCAGCTCGCGCTTCACGTCGCGCAGGCCGCGGCGCGCGTCGTCGGAGAGGCCGATCACATCGGCCGCCACATCGAAACGGCGTTGCGCGGTCTCGAAAGCGGAGGCTCGAGTTTCGACCGCCATCTTCGCGACCTCCGATACTAACGCCCGGCCCCCGCACAATTGCATGCCATGTCGCGTCGAGGACTCGCCGGCGTCGCGCTCGTCGCCGTGGTGGCGCTTGCGACCGGTTTCGTCCTCGCCGACCAGGTCCGGACCCAGCTGCTGACGCCGTCCAACCAGCTGGCGCGCTATCAGGCGCTGGTCCGCAGCGTGCAGGACCTCGAGGCGACCAATGCCGACGACCGGGCCCGGATCGCCGACCTGCGCCGGCAGATCGACTCCCTCGAGGCCGACGCCGCAGCGCGCTCGGCGACGACGCAGGCGCTTCGTGGCCAGGTCGCCGACCTAAGAGCGCACGCCGGCCTCGTGGCGGTCCACGGCCCGGGCGTTGTGGTCGTCTTGAGCAACGGCGTCCCCGGGCCTGGCGCCTCGGCGCCGGGCAGCTACCTCGTCGGCTTTGAGGACGTGCAGGACGTCGTCAACCTTCTGTTCGGAGCCGGGGCCGAGGCGATCGCGGTCAACGGCCGGCGCATTACCCCGCTGACGTCGTTCTCGGGTTCCGAGGGGCAGATCGTCATCGACCAGGGGCCGCCGCTCACATCGCCGGTGAAGGTCTCCGCCGTCGGCGAC
Source organism: uncultured Actinomycetes bacterium (assembly GCA_964461175.1). Lineage (GTDB taxonomy): Bacteria > Chloroflexota > Dormibacteria > Dormibacterales > Dormibacteraceae > 40CM-4-65-16. The sequence continues at coordinate 8,099 of CAYWTI010000063.1, forward strand.
CGCAACCAGATGCAGGCCGAGCTCAGCGACCAGTCTGCGCTGCCCGGCATCCGGGCGCGCGAGGTCGAGTTCGAGCTGTCGCTGTCGTTCCAGGGCCTGCCCGATATCTCGCTCCCGGCCTACGACTCGAGCCTCCAGGTGCCGCATGTCGCAGCGGCTTAAGACCCGACGCCGGCAGGCGCGCTTCCGCGGGGTGAGCATCGGCCTCACCGCCCTGCTCGTGGCGCTGGTCGCGACCGTCCAGATCCGCAGCCAGGCGGAGGTCGAGCGCAGCCTCGTCGGTGTCGACGCCACGTCGCTCGCGTTTCTGATCGACGACCTGCACCGCGCCAACGACTCGCTCGACGCCGAGAAGTCCGACCTCGCGGGCCGCCGTGCGGCGCTCGAGACCGGCCAGTCGGGCGCCGCCGACGATGTCCTGCGGCAGGAGGCCGAGCGCCTTCGCGCGATCGAAGGCCTTGTCCCGGTGCAGGGCCCGGGCATCGTCATGGAGGTCGACGCGAGCGGCCTGACCGCGCTGGACCTGCAGGACGCCCTCAACAACCTCTCTGCCGCGGGCGCGGAGGCGATCGACGTCAACGACCACCGCGTCGTCACCGGCTCGCCCGTCGCCAACGCCGGCGGTACGGTCACCGTCGACGGCGTCGCCGTGGTGCCACCGTGGACGATCTCGGTGATCGGCGACGAGAGCCGCCTCGCCCAGGTCGCGGACCTGATGACGCAGCAGCTGCATGCCGACCGGCGCGTGCGCTCGGCCGGCTACCGCATCGAGGCGGACATCGTCATCTCGTCCGTGATCAGCGAGCGGCCTTTCGTCTACGCGATCCCTTCCTCGTAGGCGTCCCGTCGAGCACGCCCGCCTTGCGCAGCTGCGCGCTGAGGCGGTCGAGACGATCGTTGATCCGGTCGATGTCCTTCCGCGTCGGGATGCGCAGCCGCCCCAGCGCGCGTTCGATCGCGTCGTCGGCCATCGTCTCAATGTTCTCGCGCCGCCTCTCGACCTGGCTGCGCAGGTCGGAGGGGACGTTGAGCGCGCTCCTCACGTAGTCGAGCAGCGCCTGCCCCCGGTCGTGCAGCATCTCGCCGCCGGCATCGACCAGGCGCGCCGGCCCGCGCTTCTGCTCCTCGAGCACGATCTGCGACAGCGTGAGCTCGGTGAGGTCGCGTCCGTCGTCGCGGTCGACGACCTTGATCTCGTGACCGCCGCGCACCAGGTCGGCGATGCCGTCGAGGGTGATGTAACGGCTCGTGCGCGTGTCGTACAGCTTGCGGTTTGCGTACTTCTTGATAAGGTGTTTTTCGGGCCCGGTTGGCAACGCGGGCCCATTCTAATGCGGCGCGTCAAACGCTCCGCACCGCACGGGATCGGAGGTGACGCATGGCGACACGTAAGCGCACGAGCAGACGATCTGGCATTGTCGGCCGCGCCGTAAGCGCCGGCAGGCGCGCGCTCAAGGAGGCGGAGAAGCGCGTCCCGCCTGACGTCCGGCGACAGGCCGAGCGGCGCATCAAGGACGCCGAGAAGACCGCGCGCGCGGCGATAAAGACCCTGCAGTCGCAGGCGAAGAAGGCGAGCACCCGCGCCGACATCAACAGCGTGTTCAAGCGAATCGACGAGCTGACCAAGCAGGCGCGTCATATCGCGCGCGGGACCGGCTCGACCGCGAGCTCGACGCGACGGCGCGCGAGCACGACCGCGAAGCGAGCCACGACGCGAACGCGCAAGGCCGCGAGCACGGCTCGCCGCAAAGCAACGAGCAAAACGGCGGCCACACGGCGCAAGCCCGCGACCGCCGCACGCAAGACAGCCACACGTGCACGCAAGACAGCCACATCTGCACGCAAGACGGCCACACCTGCACGCAGGACCGCGACGTCACGGCGGAGGCCCGCGGCGTCTGCATCCGGCTCCAGCACCGCTACCCGTCGCCCAAGCGCGCGCCGGTCTTCCTCGCGCCGCAGCCGCGCGGCCGGTACGCCGGTCGTCGTGGAGACGCCGGCGATGATGCCGATGGCCTCCGAAGAGGTCGGCGTCGTCGAGATGGGCGAGATCACGAGCTAGCGCCCTACAGCGTTCCGAACACCTTCACTCCGCCCAGGAGCACGGCTCTTGGGCGGAGCTGCTCCCAGGCGCCGCCATCCTCGAGCGGGTCGCCTGTGTAGACCTGCAGGTCGGCGAGCATGCCCGGCTCGAGGGTGCCCTTGACGTCCTCCTCGAAGCTCGCGTAGGCGCCGCCTGCGGTGTACGCCCTCAGCGCGGCGAGCAGGTTGACTCCGTTGATGTCGTCGTCGACCGCGACGCGGATCCCGGGCCACGGGTTCGGGTCTGGCGCGACCGGCAGGTCGGAGCTGAACGCGAGCGGCACTCCGGCGCGCAGGAGGCCGCGGTGCGGGGCGAGATGCGCCCGGTCGCGGACCGGAAAGAAGATCGCCGACGCGACGCGCCCGAAGCGCGCCGCCGTGGGCTGCATCACCGCGACCATGCCGAGCCTGGCGAGCCGAGCCTGGAGGTCCGGCGGGCAGATGGTGCAGTGCTCGACGCGGTGGCGGAGCCACGTCGCCTTCGACGCCTCGACCGCGTCGCACATCGCCTCGATCGCCGCGTCGCCGATCGCGTGCGCCGCGACCTGCAGCCCTGCGGCGGAAGCGCGCACAACGAGCTCGCGCAGCTCGTCGGGCGTCGTCCGCCAGACGCCGCCGCCGGAGCGCATCGCGACGCGCTCCGCGCCGCCGTCGACGAAGACCTTGATCGGCCCCGCGCGCACCATGTCGCCGCCGAACCCGCGCCGAACGCCGAGCGCGCTCGCCGCCTCCAGCAGCTCCCAGGAAAGGAACTCGTTGACGCGCATGCGCAGGCGGCCGTCCTCGGCGAGCTTCTCGTAGGCGCGGAGATCGTCGGCGAAGCCGCGGTTCACGGCGGCGCCGACCGAGGTGATGCCGCGCGAGACCAGCAGCTCCTGCGCCTTGAGCACGCCTTCGATCCGGCGCTCGAGCGGCGGCGCCGGCTGCACGTCCGCGACCAGGCGCATCGCGGCCTCTAGAAGGAGGCCGTTCGGGGCGCCGTTCAGGTCGCGACCGATGCGGCCGCCACGCGGGTTCGGCGTCTCGTTAGTGATGCCGGCGGCGGTGAGCGCCGCGCTGTTGGCGACCCGCGCGTGGCCGCCCCGCTCGTCGATGAAAGCAGGCCGGTCGCCGGTCGCCCGGTCGAGCTCGGTGCGGTGCGGCTGGCGCCTCTCGGTCAGCTCGTCCGTGCGGTAGCCCATACCCTGCTGCCACTCGCCCGGCTTCAAGCTCGCGCCGTGCGCCTTGAGGCGGTCGATCACGTCGTCGATGCCGCGGGCGCCGCTGAGGTCGGCGGCGAAGCGGGTCAGGCCGTAGTAGACGACGTGCGCGTGCGCGTCGTTGAAGCCGGGAAGGACGGCCGAGCCCGCGAGGTCGACCACCGTCGTGCGTGGCCCGCGCAGGCCCATCACCTCGCGGCCGCCGCAGGCGAGGACCTTGCCGCCCGCGATCGCGAGGTGGCTGTGGGGTTTCAGCCCCGTGCGGCCCAGCGTGCGGATGCGCCCGCGCGCCAGGATGAGTTCGGCTCGCACCGGCCGCTAGATTAATCGGCGTGGCGGTGATCGACTTCCGCTCCGACACGGTCTCGATGCCAAGCCCGGCAATGCGGCGGGCCATGGTCGAGGCGCCGCTGGGCGACGACGTGTTCGGCGACGACCCGACGGCGAACAAGCTCATGGAGGTCGCGGCAAGCCGTATGGGCAAGGAGGCGGCCGCGTTCGTGCCGTCGGGAACGATGGGCAACCTGATCGGGATCGCCGTCAACGCCCACAGCGGCGAGGAGCTGATCGCCGACGCCGACTCGCACGCCTTCTACTACGAGACTGCCGGCGCGGCGGCGGTCTGCGGGGTTCAGATCCGGGCCGTGCCGACGGAGGCCGGCGTCATGTCGCCCGACCAGATCACGGCCGCCGTGCGGCCGCGCGACGACCCGCACCAGCCGTTCACCGCCGCCGTCACGTTCGAGAACACGCACAACCGCCACGGCGGCGTCGTCTGGCCGCTCGAGGCGCTGCGCGCTGCGTCCGACGCGGCGCACGCACATGGCCTGCGCGTCCACCTCGACGGGGCGCGCATCTTCAACGCAGCGATCGCGCTGGGCGTACCGGTCGCAGACATCGCGGCGTGCGCCGACACGGTGACGTTCTGCCTGTCCAAGGGTCTCGCCTGCCCTATCGGCAGCATCTTCTGCGGCTCCAAAGAGTCCGTCGCCGAGGCGGTGCGCTGGCGCAAGCGCCTGGGCGGCGGCATGCGCCAGGTCGGGGTGCTCGCGGCCGCCGGCCTCATCGCGCTCGACGAGATGGTCGACCGCCTGGCCGAAGACCACGCCAACGCACGCACGCTGGCCGAGGGCTTGAGCGAGCTGCCCGGCGTGCGCTGCGATCTGTCCCGCGTGCAGACGAACCTCGTCTACTTCGACCTCGACATGGCGGCGCAGCGGTTCACCGACGAGTGCGCGAAGCGCGGCGTGCTCAGCGACGCCACCGGCCCGCGCCGGATGCGGTTCGTGACGCATTACGGCATCGACGCGGGCGACATCCAGACGGCGTTGAAGGTCTGCGAAGACGTCCTGACGGCATGAGCTCGAGGCTGTCGCCCGACGGTCTCTACTACTGGGACGGGCAGGCGTGGATCAGCACCCTGTCACCCGACGGGCGCCACCGCTGGGATGGGACGGCGTGGGTTCCGTCAACCGGTCCGCTGTACGCGGCGCCGACCACGGTGCCCCGCGAGCCCACGCCGTGGACGCGGCCGATTCAAATCACTGTCGCCGCCTGGTTCGCGCTCGGAGCCCTTGGCAGCCTGACGCTGCCCCTCTGGATGACGGGGATGATGACCCAGCTCGTGAACCAGAGCATCCAGCAGCAACAACAGCTGCACCCCGAGGCCAGTCCGCTGCCCACAGGCTTCACGGACGCGATGACCTCGATGATGAACGGCGTCGTTTGGTTTGCCGTGATCCTCGGCTTCGTCCTCTACGCGGCCGGCTTCATCGGGACGCTGAAACCCTGGACGTGGCTGTACTACGTCACGCTCGTGTGGCTCGGCCTGGGGCTTCTCAGCCTTCCGGTGAACATCGCCAATGCGTTGACCGGCCGTCTCGTGACCGGCTCGGCTTCGCTCGCCCTTCCTACCTGGTACCTCTACGCCGCAGCCGGCCTCGGCCTGGTCCAGGCCGGTTTGTTCGTCTGGATGCTGATCGCGATGATCCGGTACGGGCCCTGGGCGATGCGGCGTGTGGCTCCGGCCTAGGCGACGAGGGACGCGAGCAGCGCACGGTCGATGTTGCCGCCGCTGACCACGGCGACCGTGACCGGACCCGGCTCGACCTGCTCCAGCGCCGCGTAGCTGAGTGCGCCGGCGCCTTCGGCCACGACCTTCGCCTTCGCCGCGAGCTCGGGGATCGCCGACTTCAGCCGCGGCTCGGGGACGACGAGCCAGCGGTCGACGACCTC
>CAYWTI010000064.1:0-2337 GCA_964461175.1 uncultured Actinomycetes bacterium
CCGTCGACGATCACCGCGTCGATCCCCGGCAGCGACTCGACGAACCGGATTCCGTGCTCGGGCCCCTTGACGAACACGCTCTTGGAGATTCCTTCGGTGGTGGTGGCGTCGGGGCCGATGATGGTGACGCTGCGCGCGCCGGTCGCCGGTCCTCCCGTCTTCGGGTCCAGGATGTGGTGGTAGCGCACGCCGTCGGCCTCGAAATAGCGCTCGTAGTCACCGGACGTGGAGATCGCTGCATCCACCAGCGGAATCCTCGCCACCAGAGCGTTCTTGCGCCTGGGGTCCTGCACGCCGATCACCCAAGGGCGTCCGCGCTTGTCGCCCAGCACGCGGCTGTCGCCGCCCGCCATGACCAGCGCCTGCGCCACGCCGCGCGACTTGAGCAGTGCAATGCAGTTGTCGACGGCGTGACCCTTGGCGATGCCGCCGAGATCGATCTTCACCTTCTCGTGCGCGAACCGGATCGTCCGCTCGAGGTGATCCAGGCGGAGGTGACGATAGTCGACGGCCGGCAGCGCCACGGCGATCTCGTCCGCCGCGGGCTTGATGCCGTTGCGGTAGTCGAACATGCTTCCGACGCTCGCGAACGTGATGTCGAACGCGCCCCCGGACAGCTCCGAGAATTCGATCGACCGCTCGATCAGCTCGAACATCTCCCTGCTCACAGGCACGGGCGCCTTGGCCGCGCCGTGGTTCAGCCGTGAAAGCTCGCTGTCGGGCTTGAACGGGCTCATCGCGCGGTCGATGCGGTGCATTTCCCGCATCGCGCAGTCCAGCGCCGCCTCGCCGAGCGCCGGATCGGCGTGCCACAGCTCCACCCGTATTGCAGTGCCCATGATCGCTTCTTCTCGGGCCATCCAACGTCCTTGGGCGGGCTTCGAGAGGAATCGGAGAGCCCCGTTGAGCTTCGGCAGGGCTGGGGCGGCTTCGAATTTCAACGCGCTTGTCATCGGCTTGGGCATGCGCTCCCTTTCAGATTGACGTCCGTCCCCAAGTCACCGCCAAAGGTACACCAGCCGGGTGACCATGACATGATCATATTGACGCGGTTGCGACGCGCAATTGCGTCTTGTGAGACAAATTCAACGAGCGCCGGAGACATATGACACTTCGAACTGTCGCCTGGAGGCGACAAAGCAGGAAAGCGGAAGAGAGGGCCCGCGAGCTGGCCTACTAAATCCCAAATTTGACTTGCCTACCGTCCACGAAACAAAGCGGCTCCAGGATGTTCCCTGGAGCCGCTCTCGTTGCTGGCGGTCTTCAGATGCGGCTCGGTGGCCGCATATCTCGGACCGCTTTACTTTGCTTCATCATCCTTCTTCGCCAACCACCGCTGGCGTCGGGCGTACAGCCACCGGTGTCGAGCGCTTGGTCGCGGGTTTCTTGTGATCGTGATGGGCCGGCTTGGCAGCGGCCGGCGTCGAGTAGCGCGACGCCACTCTTGTGTTTCCGGCAAGCGCACTGTTGAGACTCGGTCGGTCGTCGTTCACGATCGCCATCGGCCGCATCATGTCGTTGTCTTCGTGGTCGAGAATATGGCAGTGCCATACGTAGCCCGGGCCCACCGTCGGATCGAACGGGAAGGTGTTCTTCCCCGGGAACAGGTCCGCTTCGGCCACTGACTGCGGCGCCAGCCGGATCGTGAGCCGAGTGATCATGAACGGCGGGGCGATGAAGACATCCTTCCAGCCGGCCTCGCTTGGCGAAGGCGGTATCGGCTGAGTCGGCAGGCCCGTCTCCTGATCGAACAGGAAATCACGGACGCCTGTCCCGTCGCCGGTGTCCACCGGTATCTCCACATTGGCCCTGATAGGCGCGTGATCGAGCGGAAGAGTCGTACCATTCAGGCTCTCCCAGTAGGCCTTGAAGCGGTCCCTCTCGATCACCTGCCTGCTCTCCAGTTGAAACTCGACCAGGTGAATGTGAATGGGGTGCGCGTCCTCGGTCAGGTTCTGGATGTACCAGGTCTCCGTCGTGCCGACCCTGGGAAGCTCGGTGATAGGCTCGTCGAAATGACGCCCGTCGATGAACACACCGAGTGGATCCCCGCTGACGGGGTCTTCCTCCTCGTTCAGGGTGAAGAGCTTCGGATTCCCGATGTTCGGGCTCTCGACGAGCGTGGGAATGGTGATCAGCGTGTCGGGCAGCGGTTTCGGATGCACGACTGTGCTGTCCTGAACTGTAAATTGCATCACCACGCTGGTGTTCGCATCGGGAGCATCTCCGCCCGGGAAGGGCGCATTCGCGGAGTTCTGCAGCACGACCTTGGTTCCCGGCTTCAGATTCGAGAAGTCGACCAGGATGTCCGCTCGCTCACAGACAGCCAAGAATACT
>CAYWTI010000065.1:0-14187 GCA_964461175.1 uncultured Actinomycetes bacterium
CACCTGCTGCGCATGTGGAGCGCGTTCCAGGAGGCGCAGGCCGAGCACGACAAAGCCGAGCGCGAGTCGGCCGAGCGTTTCTGGGCGCAGCTGCGCCTGGTGCGGTCGAGTCGCGGCCGCTCCGCGGAGGCGTGGTCGATAGTCAACACCGACGACGAGCGCCGGGGCGAGGTCGTGGTGATGTGGGGCGACCCGCACCCATACTGCCTGGTGGTCCTCGACGACGACATCGAGAGCGGCGGCTGGGAGCAGGTGATCTACCGCCTCGAGCAGGAGATACTCGTCGAGGAGCCTGGCGTCGTGAGCTACGCGGTCTGGCACAAGGGCTTCGTCGGCGAGTACTACCGGTGCGCCGACTGCGGCGAGCTCCACAGCCAGTTCGACGAGGACGAGGGATCGGGGCTCAGGCTCGACGACCTGGAGCCGCCAGACGAGCGCTAGCGGCTACTCGACCGTCAGGGAGAAGTTCCTGCCCTCCCAGCCCGTCATGTAGTGGGCGGTCCACGACATCTCGCTTCCGGCGGACAGCTTGTGGCACGGCACCTCACCCACCCACACGCCGAGCGTCGTGTCGACCGCGTCGACCTCGGTGAACGACGTCCAGTTGTCGAACGTGTAGTGGACGGCGCCGGGCCGGGGCAGCTGCACCTTCAGGCGCCGGCCCGCGGCGATCCGGGTGATCTGGTGCTTGTGCGACCACACGTAGGCGGGCTCGAGCGCGGTCCCCTCGGTGTAGCGGCGGCGCGCGGGCATGACGATGTCGGGAAAGCCCGCGAGCGCGATCGTGACCAGCAGCTCGAGGTACTCCGCGTGCGCCCAGCCCAGCGGACACGCCGATCCGTTCGGCCTGCCGAACTGCAGCCGGCGGGCCGGTAGATCGGGTCCGTCCCAGAGCTGCTCGGGCAGCATCAGGCCGGGTCCCGCGAACCCTTCGAGCGACCGCACAAGCTCCGCGGCGGGAAGACCCATGGAGAAGAAGTGCCTTGCCCGCTCGGCCGTCAAAACCGGCCACGCGCGTCCCCGCCCGCCGCCGTCCCACGGCGCCCCGTCCTCGTGCTCGCCGTATTCGTCACCGGTGTAGCGGCGCCAGCTCGGTCCCGCCGGCAGGCTGACCTTCAGCGTGCTGTCGACGCCCTGCAGGCTGCGCAGGACGCGGTCGTCCTTCGGCCGGCGCAGGCCGTAGCGGACAAGCTCGAGAAACTCCGGCGACACCGCGCCTTCGACGGACCGCCGGTCGGGGTCGGACGCGAGCCGGACGTACTGCCCCGAGGACAGCGAGCACCAGGCCTCGACGCGGTCATTCCAGTAGTCGGCGACGGCGCGGAGGTGACTCGCCGCGATGTGCTCGCCGGCGTCATGCGCGAACTCGGCCGCGACGATGAGCCCCGCGATCGACACGGCCAGCGTCGACGGCGACAATCCGCCCGCGTCCTCCCACCGGTCGAGCTGCGTGGTCGGCCCTTCGCGCAGCAGGTACTGCGCGGCCGGCCGGACCATCGTGGAGTACGGGTCGTGGTCGAGGCAGCCTGCCACGCCGAGCCGCCACGCGAGAAGGATCGGCAGCGCCACCTGGTCGAGCTCGGTCGACTGCCAGTGCGGCGTGCCGTCGATCGTCCAGTTCTGATACCAGCCGCCGTCCGCGCGCTGGTGCCTCTGCAGGTGGCGGAACGCCCGCAGGGCCGCCTCGCTGTCGCCCGCGTCCAGCAGCGCCGTGGCGATGCGGCAAAGGTCGCGCGGCCACACGAGGTGGTAGAGGTGGTTGCCGTCGTGGTTGGTCTCGCCCCACGGCGCGGCCGGCGCGGCGATGAAGGCGCCCGCGTGCGATTTGTCCTCGAGGCAGTGGAGAAGCGCGAACGATGCCCGCGCGAGCATCCCGTCGTCTCCGCTGACCTTGCCGAGCGCCTGAGGGATCTCCGCCTGCGCGCGCCACGCCCGCTCGAACGACTGGCGGACGCTGCCCGCGCCCTTCTGCAGCGCGGTGCGCGCGACCTCCTCCGCGTCGGCGCGTGAGTGTGCGAAGCCGATCGAAAGCTGAAACGAGCCTGCGCGAACGCCGATCTCGGCACCGACGGAAGCGTTGCCGGGACCCGAACGGTCGTAGTTGTAGGTGAAATGGCCGTCGGCGTCGCTCAGGTCGATGTGGACGTCCGAGCTGCGAAAGTAGCCGGCGCTTGCGCGGCTGAACGGGCCGACGATGCACATCCACACGTCTTGCTGCTGGAGCAGCAGCGCGGGTGGGTGCGTGTCGATGATCCAGCCGTAGTTGCCCTCGGTATACGGCTGCCAGTGCGCCGACGCCTGCATGTACAGGCGCAGGTCGGGGAGCTCGGGTGTGAACGTCGCCGTCACGAGCATGGCGTTCTCCTCCGGGTCGGAGAAGAACTCCTTGGTCAGGCGGTACTCGTGGTGGGTGCTCTCGACGCGAAACGCCGGGACGCCGGGAGCGATCCAGCTGACCGTGTGCTCTCCGTCGATGGCGTCGTCGACGGGCGGCGCGCCGCCGGCGCTGGCAAAGAAGCGCAGCTCGTGCAGCGCGACGTGGTCGAGGAAGGGAAAGAAGACCTCGCTCAGGTTGCCGTCGGCGAGGGTGTACCAGAGCTTGCTCCTGGATCCTGGCGCCGCTCCGAAGGCCATCTTGCGGCCCGGCCCCCACAACGGGGGCGCGCCTGGTCCGCCCGGAGCTTCCATCGGCTGCTAAGTATGGAGAGCGGCTTGGGTAGGCTGGGCTCGATAGAATCGAGCGACGACCTCGCCTCGTCGGGGAGGTGGCTGAGTGGTCGAAAGCACCCGCCTGCTAAGCGGGTAGGGGGTGTAAAGCTCCCTCGAGGGTTCGAATCCCTCCCTTCCCGCTTTGTGATGTCTCAGGACATCGTCGACACCTAGCTCACGACATTGCCACAGACAAGCGGCCACCAAGGGGCTGGGAAGAAGCCGCCCGCAGCACGGCGGGCGGCTCTTGGAGACGATCCGTTAGATGAACTGCTCCGCCGAAACTTCGAGTCCGTTGATTGCCTCAAGCGGCTCGCTGACGGTGCAGTGAACATGGGTGTTCGGGCCGACTGGGGTCACGGTGCAGCCGCCATGGCTCACTCCGTACCAGTTCCCGGAGCCGTTGTCGAACTGGACGCTCAAGTCTGTCGCGATGCCGTCCAGGTCGAAGTCGATACCCGTGAGCTTGTTGGCGGGTCCATCAAACGTGTAAGTCACGTTGGTGACGTTGTAGCCGGTGATGGCGCCCTGTCCAGTGCCCGCGTGGGTCACCGGGACCACGTTGGCCCCCATGAACGCGAATGCCCCCGCCGCCAGAACGGCTGGAACACCGATCGGAAGCAAGAAGGTGATGAGTTTTCGCATGCTGTCTCTGCTCACCCCCTCTCAATCCGACCCGGCGACATGCATCGCCGTTGTCGTGACGTCCGACTCATGCATATTCGTACAGTCGACGATGTCTGCGGCGATGGTGCAGCTGGGCGATGTGCCCGTGTTGGTGTAGACCGTCCCGCTCCCTCCGTCGAACCAGACCTGCACGGTGTGCGGAGCCGGATCCATCTGGAAGATCACCTCGTAGATGAAGTTTGGCGGCGGGATGATGTAGTTGACGTGGAGCAGCTGCACGTTGTACCCGCTGATGTCGTTTCGGCCGGCGCCGATTTTCTGGCTCGACACGGTGTTCATGGCCGTGAAGCCGTAGGCGCCGGCAATGAGAATCGCCCCAATTGCGACGGGCGCGGCACGCACGAGAAGCCATCGCAAAGGTAGTACCTCCTTCAGAACTCGTGGCCGCGAGGATCAGGGGCTCGCGTACACCCGGGCGAGTCAGCCCAAAGTCGGACGACTCATCGCACCTCCCCTGGCTGGAGGGCCGCTGACTTCTCAGGCGCGGCGTCGGAGGGCGGCAGCCCTTCGTGCCGGCCGATGAGCGTGCGATAGAAATAGAAGAGGTCGCCATCCTGAACGGCATACCAATGCTCACCGCCCTGGTGCTCGTGCAGGATCATGCGGTCGTAGTGCTCGGCCAATCGGGCCAGGCTCGCCATCGACGTGACCTGGACCGCGCTCGAGTTGCGTATTGCCGCGATCCGGCCGACGGGCACGAGCTGCGAGCCGTAGCGGCGCTCGATCCTGCTTGGCTCGTCGCGGGCCGAGAGAGCAAAAACCAGAAGGGCCAGGAAGGCGACGGTCTCGACGCCGAAGATCACCAGCGCGACGATCGCGTTGTGTCTGGCATCGGCCACCGTCGCTGAGACGCCAAGCGCGCTGAGCCTCGCGGGCTCGATGACGTGCTTGACGACCTGCCGGTTCACGGCAGGCTTCAAGAACGCCGTGATGCGCGCGTCGGTTGTGCTCGGGTTGCCGCCCGCAGGCGTCCAGACTCCAGATGCGCCGACGTCTGGCAGCCCTTCGGCCGCCAGCCTCATGACCATCGGATCGAGGTGGTACGGAAGCCTGGGTGCGATCTCGTTCGTGACCGGGACGTCCGCGACGCTCCCGGTTGTCTTGACGTCCGCCGTGAAGGTCAACGCGAAGAGGTCATTCCGGAGCCCGACGGCCCTGTCGTACTGCTGAGCCAGGCTCAAGATCGACGCCACATCGATGTCGGCCGCCAGGCTGGTTGTCCGCCCCTTGAACGCGGTGGCCGGTACGACGGTGATCGTCCGTTTCCAGCCTGTATTCGAGCTCTCGATGGTTGCGCTCAACGAGGCGGTGCCGGACACAGCCACCGGCTGCGCCGACGCCAACACATAGGTGAAGCCGAGATGGATGGTGTGGGTAAGCGCGAGGAAGACGGGATCGCCGCTTCCAAACGTACCGTCGGGATAGACCGCGCCCTTGGGCGCCGACCCGGTCACCGAGTACGAACCGGCCTCTGAGTACGCGACATCCTGACCTGAGAGCCGGGTGGTCGGTTGCCCCTCGGCATAGGCGTACAGCCCGAACGACGCGATCGCGCCGAGTGCGGCAATCGCCAGCAGCCCGCCAGCAGCCGTGACCAACGCCGCCGGCGCGGCCTTCGGCACGGTCGGCCGCCGGCGCTTGTCGCGTTTCGCCCGGCGACGATTTCGCTGTCCCGTGATCCAGTTGCCCAGCGCTGTCGGCACGCCGGCGGCGAAGAGACCGGCAACCCCGAACACAACTCCAGCGTTCTCGGAGCTGCGCAGCTGACCGAGCAGGCCACCCGCCGCCCCGAGGTGAATCCACTCCTTGCCCACGACGTCGACGGGCAAGGCGTGGTACTCGTCGGCGAACGGGTTGTTGTCGCCCTTTGTCACAAGCCGCGTGCCGTCGAATGCCACGACCCGGTGCAGGACGATGTCTCCGTTCAGGAGCCGGTTGTGATACGCCACCACGTCCCCGACCTGGTACGTGTCCGCCGGCCGGACTGCGACGAGGTCGCCGGCGTGGTAGGACGGGAGCATGCTGGTTCCGTACGTGCTCAAGTACGTGGTGGAACCCAACAACGCCGCGGGCGCCAGCGCGGCCCAGGCGACCCCGAGCGCGATCAATCCGAGACCCCAACCCAGGAGAGCCCATGGCCTTACCCGTGGCATGCGAGGACTGTGCTCGCGGGCACCGTGGCGGGCTATGAGCAAAACGCGGTACGTGGTAGGACCTAGACCCCAGGCGACCTGGTACTTACGCACCGGCTGCGGTCAGGAATTCCGCTTCTACGTGGCTCTTGGACGTTCAGGCGGATCCAGCTGCGATGGCATCCAACCGCACGAGGAGGCCGCGACCGTCTCCCCTACGTAGAGGCGAACGGCCCTCGAGCCGCGCCCACCTCCCGCCTAGCTTGCGACCATGTCAACATCACAGCTCGACGAAAGGAAGCGGGCCGACCTCGCCGGCCCTGGCATCGGCACATATGAAGAGGTGGAGCAGCTCCTCCCGCGCGACTACGCCTCTCTCCTGACCCCACGACAGACCCAGCAGGCGCTCTTCGCACTGCGCCGGTTCATCGAGGACGGCCTGTGTCGGGAGCTCAACCTGATGATGGTGCAGGTCCCGCTGATCGTGACAGCCGAGTCCGGTGTGAACGACATGCTCGACCGCGATGGGTCGCGGACACCGGTCCCGTTTCGAATCGCCAACGACAACGGGGTGCATCCGGTGAACGCGCAGGTGGTCCAGGCGGCCACGAAATGGAAGAGGATGGCGCTCAAGCAGTTCGGACTCGCTCCGGGCGAGGGCCTGTGCACCGACATGCGCGCCGTCCGCAAGGACTACTTCCTCGACCACGACCACAGCGCTTACGTGGACCAGTGGGACTGGGAGCAGGCGATCACGGCCGAACAGCGCGACCTCGTCTACCTGAAGCAGGTGGTCCGCAGCATCTGGTCAGTCCTTCGCGAGGCCGAAATGTTTGTGCAAGAGATGTTCCCCGCCCTGCGTGATCCCCGCTTCCCGAACCTGCCCGAGGAGATCACGTTCATCCACGCCGAGGACGTGCTGGCGCGCTATCCGGACCTCCCACGGAAGCAGCGCGAGACGAAGCTGCTGCAGGAATATCCGGCGGTGTTCATCGTCGGCATCGGCTGGAAGCTCGCGGACGGCTACCCGCACGAGATGCGAGCGGCCGACTACGACGACTGGGTCACCGAGACTGTGTCGGAGGACGGAAGGCCGATGCATGGAATGAACGGCGACATCCTCGTCTGGAACCGAGTGACTCGCCGCCGCCACGAGCTGTCTTCCATGGGCATCAGGGTCGACGCACAGTCACTGCGGCGCCAGCTCGAGATAACGGGTCAGCTGGATTGGCTGCGCCTCCCCTATCACCGCGCGATCACCGAGGGCGCGATTCCGCTTTCGGTCGGCGGTGGGATCGGCCAGTCGCGCACCCTGATGTACCTGCTGCGCAAGGCCCACCTCGGCGAGGTCAGTGTGTCGGTTTGGCCCCAGATCCTCACCGAGATGTGCCACCGCCACAACATCCACGTCCTCGAGTAAGCCATGACGTAATCTCGTCCGGCGATGAAGCTCAACGTCGTCGAGCTCGGCGCCGGGCCGAAGACCGCGATCCTGATCCACGGCCTGCTCTCGGACAGCGGTGCGTGGTGCCGCGTCGCGCCGGCGATGGTTCAGCGCGGATACCGCGTCCTCATGCCGGAGCTGCGCGGGCACGGGCGCAGCCCGCGTGGGGAGTACACGCCTGAGGCGTGGGCGGACGACCTCGTCGAGTCACTTCCCACCGGCGTGGACCTGGCCATCGGGCACTCGCTGGGCGGAATGTCGCTCGCCATCGCGGTCGACCGCCTGGCGCCGCGGCTCGCGGTCTACGTCGACCCCGCGTGGAAGGTCTCGGCCGAGGGCCATGAACGCAGCCGCGCCGAGTTCCGAGGCCAGCTCGACTGGGATGCGCCGCAGCTGCGCTCCGCCCATCCGCGCTGGTCCGATGAAGACATCACCGCGCGGGCTGCATCGCTCAAGCGCATGGACCCGCGCTGCATCGACGGACTTCTACCGGGCGGCGGACACGATCACTCGCCGACGCGCGCATCGATGCCGTCGCTCGTCATGCTCGCCGATCCCAGCGACCTCATTCCGCCGGCCGATGCCGACCGACTTCGAGATGCCGGATTCGACGTCGTGACTGTCGCCGGCGCAGGCCACTCGATCTTCCGCGACGACTTCGACGGCTTCATGCACGCGCTGGACGCGTGGCTGGAGCGGCGCGGACCTCAGACGTAGCCGACGACCGACCCGGTCTTCAGCTTGTAGAACAGCGTGTGCGTCGAACCGTCGGCGCTGAAGATGTAGGTGCCGTCGAGCGCCGAGTTGCACGCGCCTCCGCCCCACTCGCTCGGCACGCACATGTGGTCGGCCACGAGCCGGCCGTCCGGCAGCCAGGTGTCCGCCACGAAGTCGAGCTGGCCGAAGGCGGTCGCCGCCGATTCGGTCAAACCCGCGACCGCCATCTGGTAGTTGATCACTGGATCGGTCGAGCCGTTGCGGGTCGCGACCAGCTTCGAGTTGTCCGCGGAGATGAACACATGCCAGAACGCGGCGTTGGTGTTGGTGCCTGTGCCGAGCGTCACCTGCATCGTCAGCGTCAGGCCGGACTGCGTGCGCACCTGCAGGTGCGAGTCGAGGTACTGGCTGCGGCAGATCAGCGTGCCTTCGTCCAGCACGCCGTACGCGTAGCAGGTCGGCGACACGTCCGTCATGTGGCCGCTCGCAAGGTCGAACCGCGCAAGCGGGAAGCGGTACTCGAGGAACGGCCCAGCGCCGCCAAGGCCGGTCGCCTCCTTGAGGAAGTAGACCCCGCTCGCGTTCCAGGCGTAGGCGTTGTAGAACGCGTTGCCGTCAGGCGACGGGATCGTCGCGACAATGTGGTCGCTCGTCGGCGTACCGAGGTGGATGGTCGACGTCCAGCTGGTGTTCGCGACGGTGTACACCCACTGGCTCAGGTCGGGCTTGACCGCCACGGTGCCGACACCGTTCCAGGTCACCTGGCCGGCGAGCGTGCCGAGCTTCTTCAGCGTGTTGGGAGGTGTGAGCGACTCCACGAGCAAACCGTTGACGACGATCACGTGGCCGCCGACGACGCCGTCGAACATGCCGCTGACGGTCGCGGTGTCGGACGCGTCGAGACGCGCGAGCCGGACCTGGTTCGACGAGTAATCGGCGATCACCAGCTCGGTGCCGGCCGGCGACGGAGCGGTCGATGCGGACGGTGAGCTCGCCGCGGACGGCGAGGCACTCGCTTTCGGCGAGGCGCTGGCGGCGACACTCGTGCCGGGGGAGACCGCGCTGACGGGGGTCTGCGAAGGCGCGCCGCCGGTGCCCCCGGCAGAACCGCAGGCCGACACCAAGACCGCCGCGATCAGGAGGGCCGACCGGAGCACGGTCGATATGATGCCCCTTCCCCCCGCGCTCGCCACGAAACTTGGGAGAAGTTCAGCCCTTACCGGCTCTTTGGAGCTTCTCCCTCAGCGCCTGATAGGCGGCCATGCGGTCCCGGTGCTCGTCGCCGGTTTCGGATCGTGCGGACACACCGGCCGGATCCCGCCGCCGCGCCTGCCGCCTCACGGCGCTGTCGACGACCCGCGACCGGGCATCGCGAAAGAATGCCGCCTCCTCCAGGGCGTCGAGCAGCAGCGCGAGATCCTCATCGGTCAGCTCGACTCGCTTCGTCACGGGCGTCCACGATAAGGCCAGCCTCTAGACTCGTCTTCGTGACGGGTCGCGGCACATGGGTCCTCGTGCTCGTCACGTTTCTTCTGACGGCGTGCAGCGTCAATTCCACGCTCGCGAGCCACTCTCCATCACCGAGCCCCTCGTCTCCGAAGCTGGCGTGGACCGACTGCGGCGGCGGCTTCCAGTGCGGCACCCTGCAGGTGCCGCTCGACTACACGCAGCCCGACGGCCGCAAGATCTCGCTCGCCCTCTTGCGCAAACCGGCCGTCGACCAGTCGCAGCGCATCGGTTCCCTGCTCATGAACCCGGGCGGCCCGGGCGAGTCGGGCATCGATTTCATGCGCAGCGACGTGAGCTCGCTCAGTAACCTGAACCGCCGGTTCGACCTCGTCACGTGGGACCCGCGCGGCGTCGCCGCGAGCACCCCCATCGCCTGCATCGACGGTCCGACGCTCGACCAGTACCTGGCCCTCGACTCGGTCCTCGACGACCCACAGGAGAAGCAGACCGCCATCCAGGCCGACAAGGATTTCGCTGCGGCATGCCAGCGTCGCTTCGGTGACATCCTGCCGTTCCTCGACTCCGAGAGCACCGCGCGCGATATGGACCAGATGCGTGCCGCAGTCGGCGACGACAAGCTCACGTACCTCGGCTTCTCCTACGGCACGTTCATCGGACAGTGGTACGCGCATCTCTTTCCCAACCACGTGCGCGCGCTCTCGCTCGACGGCGTGGTCGACCCCACCGTTTCGGCCAACGACAGCCTGCTCGGCCAGGTCAAGGGCTTCGACGAGAACCTCAACGCCTGGCTCGCGGACTGCCGCGCCAGCGCGACATGCGCCTACAAGCGGACCGGCGATCCGCTGACCAAGCTGAACGCGGCGATGGCGCGCCTCGACGCCAATCCGCTGCGCGTCGGCAACCGCCAGCTCACACGCTCGCTCGCCATGACCGGCGTGCTCGTGACGCTGTACAGCCAGTCGACCTGGCAGCTCCTCGACCGCGCTCTGACCGCGCTGGACAACGGTGACGGCTCGACGATGCTGTTCCTGGCCGACGCCTACAACCAGCGCAAGGCGGACGGCAGCTACGACAACCTGTTCAACGGCGCGTACCAGGCGACGTACTGCCTCGACTTCGCCGTCCCAACCGACATCTCCGCCTACGACAAGCTGGGCGCACAGTTCGCCCAGGCGGCGCCGTTCTTCGGACCCTGGAGCCAGTACTCGAACCTTCAGTGCGCGTACTGGCCGGCGAAGGCGAAGCATTCGACCGAGCCGCTGCCCGTGAGCGGAGCGCCGACGATCCTGCTGGTCGGCGGCACGAACGACCCCGCCACGCCGTACTCCGAAGCGCAGTCGGTGAACAAGCAGATCCAGGGCTCGGTACTGCTCACGCGCGAGGGCAACGGGCACACGTCATACGACGCGAGCCAGTGCTCGCACCAGATCGAAGACGCCTACCTCATCAACCTGACGGCGCCGGCGCCGGGGACAGTCTGCTCGACCTGACAGCGCTCAGCCGACTGCTTCGGCCGCGCGTGCCTTCGCCTTCGCGAAGACGAGCTCACCGCTGCGGGCCTCGACCTCGACAGTATCGCCCTCGCCGAACTTGCCGCCGAGGATGTACATGGCGAGCGGGTCCTGAACCATGCGCTGGATCGCTCGCTTCAGTGGCCGGGCGCCGTAGACGGGATCCCAGCCGCGCTCGATGAGCAGCTTCCGCGCGCCGTCGCTCAGCGCGAGCTTGATCTTGCGCTCGTCCAGACGCTTCTGCAGGCGGTCGAGCTGGATGTCAACGATCGCACCTAGCTGCTCCTGGGTCAGCGGCTTGAAGACGATGACCTCGTCCACGCGGTTCAGGAACTCGGGCCTGAAGTGGTCGCGGAGCACGCCCATGACCGCATCGCGCACCTCGTCGAACGGGCGGCTCGCCATCTCCTGGATCAGCTGGCCGCCGAGGTTCGAGGTCATGATCAAGACCGTGTTCCGGAAATCGACGGTACGTCCCTGGCCGTCGGTCAGGCGGCCGTCGTCGAGGACCTGGAGGAGCACGTTGAACACGTCGGGGTGCGCCTTCTCGATCTCGTCGAGGAGCACCACCGAGTACGGACGGCGCCGCACCGCCTCGGTGAGCTGGCCGCCCTCGTCGTAGCCCACGTAGCCGGGCGGCGCGCCCAGCATCCGGGCGACGGTGTGCTTCTCCTGGTACTCAGACATGTCGAGCCGGATCAGGGCCTGCTCGTCGTCGAAAAGAAACTCGGCCAGGGCGCGCGCGAGCTCGGTCTTGCCGACGCCGGTCGGGCCGAGGAAGATGAAGGACCCCACCGGCCGGTTCGGGTCGGACAGGCCCGAACGCGAGCGCCGGACCGCATTCGCGACCGCGCTCACCGCCTCGTCCTGGCCGATGACCCGTTCGTGCAGCCGCTCCTCCATCTGGATGAGCTTGGCGACCTCGCCCTCCATCAGCTTGGAGACGGGGATGCCCGTCCAGCGGGCGACGATCTGCGCGATGTCCTCCTCGGTCACCTCTTCCTTGAGCAGCGGCCGGCCGCCCTGGAGGCGGGCAAGGCGGGCGTTCTCGTCGTCGAGCTGCTTCTGGATCTCGACCGCTTTGCCGTAGCGGAGCTCCGCCGCCTTGGCGAAGTCGGACGCACGCTCGGCCCGCTCGGCGTCGGCGCGAACCTCCTCGAGCTGCGCCTTCTGCTTGCGGATGCGGGCGATGACCTCTTTCTCCTGGTCCCACCGCGAGCGCAGCGAGGTGCGCTTCTCGGACAGCTCTGCGAGCTGCTTCTCGATGGCGGCGAGCCGCTCCTTGGAGGCGCGGTCGGTCTCTTTCTTGAGGGCCTCGCGCTCGATCTCGAGCTGGCGAATCTGCCGCTCGAGCTCGTCGAGCTCGGCGGGCATCGAGTCGATCTCGGTGCGGAGGCGGGCCGCCGCCTCGTCGATCAGGTCGATTGCCTTGTCGGGTAGGAAGCGGTCGGTGATGTAGCGGTTGGAGAGGACGGCGGCCGCCACGAGCGCCGAATCCTTGATCCGGACCCCGTGGTGAACCTCGTACCTCTCGCGCAGGCCGCGGAGGATGCTGATCGTGTCCTCGACCGACGGCTGGTCGACGAACACCGGCTGGAAGCGGCGCTCCAGGGCCGCGTCCTTCTCTATGTGCTTGCGATATTCGTCGAGGGTCGTCGCGCCGATGGCGCGGAGCTCGCCCCGCGCGAGCGCGGGCTTCAGCAGGTTGGCGGCATCGATGGCGCCCTCCGCGGCGCCGGCGCCGACCAGGGTGTGCAGCTCGTCGATGAACAGCACGACCTGGCCGTCCGAGCTCTCGACCTCTTTCAGCACGGCCTTCAACCGGTCCTCGAACTCGCCGCGGAACTTCGTCCCGGCGACGAGCGAGCCGAGGTCGAGGGCGATGACACGCTTGCCCTTCAGGCCTTCCGGCACATCCCCCTGCGCGACACGCTGGGCGAGGCCCTCGGCGATCGCGGTCTTGCCGACGCCCGGCTCACCGATGAGGACCGGGTTGTTCTTGGTTCGGCGTGACAGGACCTGGATGACGCGCCGGATCTCCTCGTCGCGGCCGATGACCGGATCGAGCTTTCCGTCCTTCGCGAGCTTCGTCAGGTCGCGTCCGTACTTCTCCAGCGCCTGGTACTTCGACTCGGGGTTCGGGTCGGTCACGCGCTGGTTGCCGCGCACCGTGCGAAGCGCTCTGAGCACCGACTCGTGGGTGACGCCGGCGTCTTTGAGGACCTTCAGGTCCGTGAGCGCAAGGACCAGGTGCTCGGTCGAGATGTACTCGTCCTTGAGGCTGTCGGCCTCTTTCTCGGCCGCCTCGAGGTGGGTGGTCAGTGCCTCGCTGAGGTACGGCCGCGCGGCGCCGCTGACCTTCGGGAACCGCTCGATGGTCGAGACGAGCGCAGGTTCGAGCGCCTGGATGGACGCGCCGGCGCGCTCGAGCAGCGTCCGTGCGACGCCCTCCGGCTGCCGGATCAGCGCCTGGAGCAGGTGCTCGGGCTCGACCGCCTGGTTGCGCGTCTCGCGCGCCACCTCGGCCGCATCCTGGAGCGCCTCGAGCGCCTTCTCGGTGAACCTTTCCTGTCTCACGGTTTGTTTTTCCCACCGGCTCGCGGGCGCCAAACGGCGTCCTCAGTATCTTGGCGGCATGCCCGAGCTACCGGAGCTGGAGGCCCTGCGCCTGCGCATCTCGCCGCGCGTCGACGGGAAGCTGATCACGGCGGCATCGGTCAACCCGAAGAAGGGCCACCTCCTTCGCTACCCGGTCGACAACTTCGCCCTGGAGCTGCCGGCCCGCCGGATCGTTTCCCTGACCCGCCGGGGCAAGCACCTGGTCTTCGCGACAGAGCTGGGCGGCGGTGGGTCGCCGCGGTGGCTGGTCATCAACCCGATGCTCGGCGGACGGTTCCAGGTGGCGGGAGGCGAGGACCCGGTGCCGGCGACGGAGGTCTTCACGCTCAGGGTCGAGGGCAAGGTAGAGCTCCGCTATCTCGACTTTCGCGACATGGGGCGGATCTACTGGGTCGCCGACTGTTCGCGCGAGGTGCCGGCGTGGGACCTGCAGGGTCCTGAGGCCGACACCGTGGGGGCGATGGGCCTGGACGCGTTTCGCAAGCGGTTGCGGCGCTTCCGCGACGAGCTCAAGGACCTGCTTCGGAACCAGGAGTTCCTGGCCGGGATCGGGAACGCTTATTCGGACGAGATCCTGTGGGAGGCGCGCCTGTTGCCGCTGCGCCGGCGCGCGTCTCTGAAGCCGGAGGAGGAGGAGGCGCTGTTTCGCGCCATCCCGCTGGTGCTGTCACGCGCGGTCGAGGCGATCCTCGCCAACCCGAACTACGAGGAGTCGAAGCAGGACCGCTCGTTCATGGCGGTGCACATGAAGGGCGGGAAGACGTGCCCTCGGTGCGGGCACCGGATCAGCCAGATCGGGTCGAACCGCGAGCCGCTGAACTTCTGCCGGGGGTGCCAGGTCTAGCGCCGCTCGCTGGGGCCCTCCCCTTCGGTTCCGGCGCCCTCCCCCACCGGCCAA
>CAYWTI010000066.1:0-5503 GCA_964461175.1 uncultured Actinomycetes bacterium
CTGGCCCTGGCGGATGCACGAGTGGTGCAGCGCCGAGTCGGGCGGGTTCATGTACGAACGTGAGCCGAGCAGCGTCTTGACGTTGTGGTGGGCGCGGATGCCGCGGTAGGACGCGAGGCCGGTCGACATCGACTTGTGGCCACCGTCCATCGGCACGAGCGTCAGGTTCACGTAGATCACGAGGTCGGATTCGGCGGCGCGCCGGTTCAACGTCACCTCCTCCCCGTGCGCCGTCTTGCCGACGTAGACGTTGTTCTCCGGGTCTTCGCCGTCGTGCTGGTAGAGGCGGTCCGGGTGGAACGTCGTGAAGATGCGGTCGCCGACGATGTGACGCAGCTCGTCGTCGGTCATGCGCCGGTGCAGGCCGAGCGCGGCGATGATGTGCAGGTCGTCGATGCCCGCCTCGGCGGCCATGTCGATGACCTCCTCCATGACCAGCTGGCGCACGTCGGGCGCGGCCATCGGGGGCAGCGGCAGCGACAGGTCGTCGAACGCGATCGTCAGCTTCATGCCCCGGCGGAGCAGCGATTTCAGCGGATCGTCGTCGAGCGGCTTGGCGAGCGCGCGCTTGATCGCGCGCTCCGGGTGGGCGATCGGATCGAGCGGGTCCGGCGGGTAGACGATGCGCGCGCCAAGCGGCAGCTTCTCGAGCCGGATGCCTTCGCCGAAGTGAAAGAGCACCGGAGGCGTGTTGCGATCGACTTCGATGACTGCGCCCGGGCGTGGCATCAGGCCCTCAATCGTCGCAGGTCGAACGCCACCTTCACCGCGCCCAGCCGTCCCGAGCTCATCGCGTACGCGATCGCATCGCGGTAATCGCCAAGGCCGTAGAGCGGGCCGGTGAGTCGCGCCAGGTCGAGCTCGGGGGCCGCCTCGAGCGCGAGCTGGAAGGTCTTCTTGCCCTTGCGCGCGGGCTCCGCCCCGTACGCGTACGCGCCCATGACCGTCAGCTCGCGCTGCCAGATCGGCGCCCAGTCGACCTTCTCCTCGCCGGGCATGCCGACCGCGACGACCCTCCCGCCCTCGCGCGTGAAGCGCACCGCATCGTTGAGGCTCTCGGCGCGGCCGACGCACTCGAACGTCACGTCCGCGCCGCCGAGCAACAGCGACCGCCCGAGCCCGTCGAGCCTCCGCGCCGCGGTCTCGAAGCGCACGCGCTGGAAGACCTCGGACGGCGCGACCACCTTGTCCGCGCCGAGCTTGCGCGCGAGGTCGCGCTGCGTCGGGTGCTTGGCGATGGCGATAAGGCGCTTCGGCGGCGTGAACAGCTTCACCGCCGCGATCGTCAGCAGGCCGATCGTGCCCGCGCCGGACACGACGACTATGTCGTCCTTGGTCGCGGCGCCGCGCAGCGCGGCGTGGACGCAGCACGCGAACGGCTCGATGAGCACCGCGGCCTCGTCGCTGAGCGCGTCGGGCACCGCGTGGATCTGCGAGGGGTGGGCGACGAGGACCTCGCCCCAGCCGCCGCCCGTGTCGGCGCAGTAACCGGTCTGGAGGCCGACCTCGATCGGCCCTTCGGTGACGTTGTAGCAGAGGCCCGGACGGCCTTCGGCGCAGCGCGGGCAAGGCGGCTCGATGCCCCTGACCGCACATCCCAGGGCCGGCTCGACGACCACGCGCGAACCGTCGTCCAGGACGCCGACGACCTCGTGGCCGGGCACGAACGGATAGGAGGTGAGCGGGTCGAGGTAAAGAGAGACATGACCGCCGATCGCCGCCAGGTCGGAGCCGCAGATCCCGCTGACGCTGGGCCACACGCGCAGCCAGCCCGGCGCCGGCAGCGGGGGCTCGGGCACGTCGCCGAGCTTGAGCATCGACAGCGAGGAGGTGGCGACGTCGGCGCGGCCGCCCGCCGCCTTGACGACGGCAAACGACGGGATCGAGCGGACGTACTGCAGCGCTAGCAAGGGTGCCTCATCGTCGCACCGCCTCCAGGTACTCCGGCGAGCGCGGGTCGGGCATCGGGAGCCGCCAGTTGCCGGGCGCCATCCGCCAGCGCTCGGTCCGCCAGCCACGCTGCCCGGCGACCTGTGACAGCCGCGCGTCGGGGTTGACGGCGACGGGCGTGCCGACGAGCTCGAGCATCGGCAGGTCGGAGAGCGAGTCGGCGTAGGCGAAGCTGTCGGCCAGCACGACCGCGTTGCGTTCCGCGTACTCCTGGAGCAGCGCCCCGCGCGCCTCACCCGCCGGCGGCGGCGACTGCAGGTCGCCCGTAAGCCGCCCGTCCTTGACGAGCAGGTGGGCGCAGTCGACCTCGACCTCGAGCAGCTCGGCGAGCGGCTCGACGACGACGTCGAGCGCGCCGGTGAGGAGCAGGACGCGATGGCCGGCGCGCTTGTGCTCGCGGATGCGGCGCATTCCGTCCGGGTAGATGCGGCGCAGCGTGACCGCGTCGAGCGCCTCGCGCCCCAACCGGCGCATCACCTCGGCGTCGAGGCCGGCGTACTCGCGGTAGAAGCTGCGCTGGAACTCCGCGCGCGAGCGCCGCTCGAGGTAGAGCCAGCGCGGGCTCTGGCGAAGCATGCGGGCGAGGAAGGACGGCCAGTCCTCGAGCGGCTGCGCCCGCAGCCGCATCCAGAGGAAGTACTCGACGACGTTCGTCTCGACGAGGGTGCCGTCGACGTCGAAGACGGCGAGAACGTCGGCGCGGCCGCTGCGCCGTTCGATCGCCGCCCGCACCGAGCCGCCCTCCGCGCGGGGCGCGGTGCTTCCGCTGGGCTGCTTGCCGCGCCGCGCAGCGGTCTCGGCGCGCGACATCTTGACCACCGTTGGAAAGTGCACGTCCTGGAAGTAGTGCGTCCAGTCGTAGCCGGCGGGGTCGAACGGAAACTTCTTGCGCTCGGCGGCCGGCACCCTGTCCCACAACGCCTGCACGTTCCGGGTGTCGAAGATGCAGTCGACCTCGGTGTATACGCCGTACAGCTGGATCAGGTTGAGGCCGCGGTCGAGACGCTCGCGCTCCTGGTTCAGGTCGTCGGAGATCGACGCCACGGACGCGCCCAGCGGCAGGCGCTCGACGAGCCACTGCGCGGCGTCCATGGCGCGCAGCACGAGCCGCGCCTGGGTGGCGATCTCCTGGCGCGTCGGGAACGTCCACGAGGGAGTGCCGATCGCCTGCCCGTAGCGGTCGCGCAGCGGGTGCTCGGTGAAGTAGTGATCCGCCTCCTCGGCGACGCGCCGAAGCCGGAGCGGGTTTCGCGAGCCGGACGCGGCGTGATAGACGCGCGGCTTGCTGTCGGGCGGCGGGTTGGCCGCGACGGCGAGCACCGTGTTGACCACGAAATCCGCCGGGATGATGTCGAGGAGCGAGTCGGGCAGGCCCGAGAAGTCGCGGAGGACGTTGCGGCCGAACGCAAGGATGATCGGCTCGGCCATGCGGAAGCCCTCGAGCCAGCCCGGAAACGGCTCGGCCAGCGAGCTCTCGATGATCGACGGCCGGACGATGGAGAGCGGGATCTCACCGTGCAGCTCGACCACGGCGTGCTCCGCCATGGCCTTGGTGAAGGAGTAGATGTCGGAGAACCCCATCGCGTTGGCGTGCACGCGGCCGCGCTCGACGAGCCGGTCCTTCACCCACCGCTCGCGCGCGCGCTCGGTGGCTCGCGCCACCGCCGGCGTGCCCGCGGGACCCATGCGCGAACGGGCCTCGCGCTGCAGCTTCTTCAGGATCTCCGGCCGGCGCGACTCCTCCTCGACCGGCCCGCGCAGCGACGCCAGGACCTCGGCCTCGTGGCGCCAGTTGAGCCCTGGATCCAGAGGCGGCTCCTCGCGGACGATGCCGCGCAGCATCCCGCCGACGTAAGCGGTCGAGATGTGAACGAGGTGCGGCCGGGCGCCGCTAGAGCGGAGCGCCTCGACCAGGCGCGCGGCACCGAGGAGGTTCGTCTGGGCCGAGAGATCGGCGGGGTTGTCGAACTCGACCGCGGCCGCGGAGTGGATGACGACATCGCACGAGCGCAGCTGCTCCCGCGCGGCGTCGTTAAGGCCGAGCCCGTCGCGGCCCAGGTCGATCTCCACGACCGCGAGCTTTGCGGCGGCGAGGGCGGCGAACTTCTCCTCGCCCAGCTCCTCCTTCAGACGCTTGAAGGCGGGACTCGAGAGCACCTCGCGTTCGAGGCGCTCGCTCGCCGGGCGCCGCGCGCTGGAGCGGATCGCGAGGTTGATCCGTGCGATGTCGGGGATGGAGCGCAGGCACTTCTCGACGAGCGACTTGCCGAGGAAGCCGGTGCTGCCGGTGACGAGGATGGTCTTGCCTCGAAGCGCTTCGGCAATCACCGAATGGAGTCTATCTAGTCGGTGATCGCTCCCACGTCGGACACGAGGACGACGCTCGAGCCGCCCCCCTGCGTCCAGCCGAGCCATGACGTCGCCTGGCCCCAGAACCAGTAGCTCTGCCCGGCGGCGCCGCGGAACGTCGCCGACGACCCGCCCTGGCTGGTGTGCCACGGGTGCATGACGCCGTCGTCGGTCACGTAGTACACGGTGAACTTCGCCGTCGCCGGGCTCGACCACGTGACGTTGATCGCCGCCGGGTCACCGGTCGACGGAGCCGCGGTCATGTTCACGGTCGGCATCGTGATGTTGGCGAAGCGCGGCGCGCCGCCGAGCCACAAGTCGCCGAGGTCCTTCGAGTACGGGTCGGCGCCGCTGCCTGCCCAGCCGTACGGGTCGACTGGGCCACCGCCGTTCATGTGGTAGACCCCGAAGTGGAGGTGCGGGCCGGTCGCCGTGCCGGTCATGCCGGAGATGCCGATCACCTGCCCGCGCGCGACGTACTGGCCCTTGGCGACCCAGATGTGCGAGAGGTGGCCGTAGAAGGTCATCAGGCCGTTGCCGTGGTCGATCTCGATGGTCTGCCCCGAAAGACAGGTGTGGCAGCTCGGCACGAGCCAGTTGGCGAGCACCACTCGGCCGGGCGCGGCGGCGGCGACGGGCTCGTACGTGAGCCCGTAGTCGTAGCCGTCGTGGCCCGAGTAGTAGAGATAGTCATGCCCGCCGGGGGTCTGGGCGTAACCCGCGCCGAAGCCGGGGTCGGGCCCGCCGACCTTCGCCGACGCGACCACGCCGTCGTAGCGGCAGAACCGTCCGGTGATGTTGTAGTTGGGCCCGCAGTGGTCGAACCCGGAGGTGATGTAGTGAGGGCCCATGAAGGGCAGGGTGAGGAACGCGCCCCCGGACGCGGATTCCCCGATGCTGCCGGTGCCGTCCTCGATCGGCCCGTACGGCATCTGGCTCGGGTACGCCCAGCGCGTGTACTTGATCGGCTGGTGCCCCGGGGGCAGCGCCGTGGTGGCCTGCGCCGGCAGCGCGCACAGCACGAAGATCGCGGCGGTGACGAGAAGAGCAAATACCCGCATAGCCTTGGCGAAGAGGTGGCCAACGCTAGGCGGGCGCCCCAAACGTGGCGCCAGAGATTTGGTTAAGTTTCGCAAATGACCTCGTCGCAGGCCGCGGGGGTCGAGATTCGCAGCGAGGGCCGCGCCGCCGTCTACGAGGAGCC
>CAYWTI010000067.1:0-4631 GCA_964461175.1 uncultured Actinomycetes bacterium
AGCGTCACCGCGAGCAGCGGCCACGGGTGCATCGCTTCACGCCACGGTGATGCCCACCTCCGGCGGGCGTCGAGCCAGTCCGCGCCCAGCTCGGTGCGCCCGACGACGATTCCCAGCCCGCCGAGGACAAGAGCGGCGGCAAGACCCGCGAGCGCAGTCGCCGGCGTGACGTCGCGGACGGCGAGCGCGGGCACGAACGAGGCGGCGGCGACGGCTGCGGCTCCGAGGACGACGCCGTAAACGGCGCGCTCCTCGAGGGTGAGTGCGATGCCGGAGAAGTAGGTGATCCCGAAGCCCGCGACCGCTGCCGCGAGCAGGTAGAAGGCGGCCGCTAGTTCCAACAGAAGATCTGCGGTTGGGACTGCGGCAACTTGCTGTCGCAGTTGGTGAGCCAGATCTTCGGTCCCCAGGGTGGCGTGCCGTCGCCCTCGTAGTACGCGGAGATGGATATCGGCGCGCCCGTCCAGACCGGGTAGAAGTAGGCGAACGACAGGACCGCGATGCCGAGATGCGCACCGACGAGCCAGACTCGCCACGGCGGACGGAGGCTCTCGGCGATCTGCGTCAACACGAACGCGAGCGCGAGGACCATGAAGATGAGGCCGCCGAACATGTGGTACATGAACAGCACGCGCGTGATCGGAAACCACGGCGCGTACTGGCTGATGAACCCGACCGCGATGACCGCCGCGGTGAAGCTGCGACGCCTGATGATGAAGTAAGGCAGCGCCGCCACGCACGGCAGGCTCGTCCACCAGATCCACGGGTTGCCGAGGTTCGAGATGCGCGAGATCAAGGCCTGGCCGGTGAAGTGGTCGATACCGAGACCGGTGTACTCCGCGTAGTAGAGGACTGGACGAGCGAGAACGGGCCACGACCAGGCCGGCGAGCCGTACGGGTGGGTCGCCGTCAGCGTCGCGTGGTAGCGGTAGGACTCGACCTGGTAATTCCAGAGGTCAGCCAGCCCGTGAAACTGTCCGCGCGCGAAGAACGGGTACCAGGACACGACGTAGATCCCGAGCGGGATGATCACAAGGGCGATGACCGCCACCGCCAGGTACGTGGGCCAGAAGATGCCCGCGATCCTCCACCCTTCGGCGCGCCACGAAAGAAACGGCCATCCCGACGGACCGAAGTCGAACTTCAGCGTGCGCAGCACGATGCGCAGAACCAGAAATAGCACGATCGTGGCCCACGCGGCGAGCACGATCCATTTGGCGGCGATGCCCACGCCGAGGACGACGCCGAGCGCCAGGAGCGACAGCATCGCGGAGTTGAACGACCGGCTCTGGATGTGGACGAAGAACAGGAAGTACGCGCAGAGGATGAAGAAGATCGGGAAGATGTCGATCATCCCGATCCGCGACTGGACAAAGAACATGCCGTCAAAGCAAACGAGCGTCGCGGCCGCGATCGCGAACAGCCGCGCCGGCCACATGCGCCTCGCGAGGAGATACATCATCGGGATGCACAGGGTGCCGAACAGGCACGCGGCGATGCGCCAGCCGAAGGTGTTGAAGCCGAGATCGACGTACTCGCCGGTGGCGCCGGCGAACGTCGCCCGGAACCAGCCGTAGCCGATCTCGCCGGCGCCGATGATCTCCTTTGCGAGCGGCGGCTCGGGGTCGAAGTAGTTGAACCGGCATCCCACGGTGGACGGCTTGCACAGCTCGATACCCTTCACGTCGTCGTACGCGTCGACCGGGAAGTAGACCTCGTCGAAAACCTGGCCGTTCGGAGGTGACAGCTGCCCGTTGGCGTCGGGGTACCCGCGGTTGAACGGAAATGCGAGACCGCAGATGGTGCCGGCGTCTCCGCGCGGATCGACTGGCGTGCTGGACACGCAGTCGGTGATGAAAGGACCCTGGAACGGGTGCACGAAGAAGTCGGGGAGGATCGGGCTGAAGAACCTGAGGATGAAAGCGACGGCGGTCAGGGCAAGCAGGATGGCGAGGTCGTAGCGGTCGAAGTAGACGCGCTCGTCCGGCTGCCGGGCGGCGGCCGGCCTCACCGCCGTCGCTTGCGTCGCCTGGCTCCGCCCTGGTTCTGGCCGATGCGCTCGGGCAGGTGCGCGCTGATCTCCCAGACGACGACGTCGGCGTCGGGCACGGGAATCGCGATCACGTCTTCGCCCATCAGCCCGGACTTGAAGAGCCCGAGCTTCTTCTTGATCGCCGTGAGCTGCGCTTCGTCGCCTCGCAGCTTCATGAACACTGCCGGCTTGTCGACGTGGCGCTTCATGAAAGGAACTACACGTCGACCGTCCTCGAAGTGCTGGCGCAGCGGGAGCGCCCTGACCCAGCGAATCGAGTCGTAGTCGACGACCACGTGCCGGATCGAGTTCGAGATCTTCACGCCCTCGTCGAGCACCTCGACCTTGCTCCGCCAGCGGTAGAACAGAAAACCTCCGGCCATGATCAGGCCGAGCGGCAGGTAGATCACGAAAGCGACGGTGTTCGTGTTCAGCAGCTGACGCTGGTAGATCGCGAGGCCGAGGCTGACGAGGCCGATCGCCAGCAGCAGGCCGGCGTAGAACCGCTGCTGCATCCAGAGGTGGTGCGCGTACATGTTCTGGTGGCGCTTGGGAGGCGTTGGGGTCTCGACCGTGCTCAAGGGACTACTGATTATCGGGTAGCGGTTCTCGCGGGATCTCCCAGGAGAGGCTGCGCTCCACCGCCCGGCGCCACGCCGCCTGCATCGAGTCGGCCTCGTCGCGCGACATCCGTGGCTCGAAGTCTCGGTCGAGCTTCCACAGGCCGGCGAGATCGCGCTCGCTCCATATGCCGGCACCGAGGCCGGCGAGGAACGCCGCGCCAAGCGCGGTCGTCTCGGTGTGCCGCGGTCGGCGCACGGGGAGGCCGCACAGGTCGGCCTGCAGCTGGCACAGCACGTCCATGACGGCGGCACCGCCGTCGACGCGCAGCTCCCTGAGGCTCTCGCCGGTGTCGGCCTGCATCGCCTCCACGACGTCGCGCGTCTGGTAGGCCATCGCCTCGACCGCCGCGCGGACGATATGGGCGCGGTTCGTGCCCCGGGTGAGGCCGATCAGCGTGCCCCTCGCGTACGGGTCCCAGTGCGGCGCCCCGAGACCGACGAAGGCGGGCACGAGGTAGACGCCGCCGGTGTCGGGGACCGATTCCGCCAGCGGGCCGGCTTCGCTGGCCGCCGCGATGATGCCCAGGCCGTCGCGCAGCCACTGCAGCGCGGCGCCCGTGACGAAGATCGCGCCCTCGAGGGCATAAGTGAGGATGCCGCCGCGCCGCCAGGCGACGGTCGTCAGCATGCCGCGGCGCGAGGCGATCCGCCGGCCGCCCGTGTTGACCAACACGAAGGACCCGGTCCCGTACGTGTTCTTGGCCATGCCCTCTACCGTGCACGCCTGCCCGAACAACGCCGCCTGCTGGTCGCCCGCGATGCCGCTGACTCCGGCCGCGATCGGGCCGCTCGAGTCCACGACCTCGGGCAGGTTCTCGAGACTGACCCCGAAGAGCGCGGCCATCTCCTCGCTCCACACGCCGCGTTCGATGTCGAAAAGCAGCGTGCGCGACGCGTTGGACGCGTCGGTCACGTGGGCCTTGCCCTCGGACAGCCTGGCCACCAGCCAGGAGTCGACGGTGCCGGCGGCCGCTTCGGCCGCGCCCTCGACGTTCCGCAGCGCCCACGCGAGCTTGGTCGCGGTGAAGTACGGGTCGAGCACAAGGCCGGTGACCTGGCGCACGCGGTCCTCGTGCCCGGCCTCGCGCAGGCGCGCGCACTCACCCGCGGTGCGCCGGTCCTGCCACACGATCGCGGGCGCGATCGGCTCGAGCGTGCGGCGGTCCCAGAGCACGAGCGTCTCGCGCTGGTTCGTGATCCCGATCGCCGCCACGTCGGCCCTCGTCACGCCGGCGGCGACCAGCGCCTGGTCGGCGCTGCGCTGGGTTGCGGACCAGATCTCGTTCGCGTCGTGCTCGACCCAGCCCGGGCGGGGGTAGTGCTGCGTGATCTCGGTGTAGCCCTTGCCGCGAACCTCGCCGTCGGTGCCGACCACGACCGCGGTGGCGCCGGTCGTCCCCTCGTCGAGGCTTAGGACTACTTCGGTTGCCAGGTTCGGTTCAGGTGACCGGTCGAATAGCCCTCGAGGTCGACCGAGACGAAGCGGTAGCCCGCGTCGCGCACGGCGGCGGCGACGCGGTCACGCTGGTCGACGAGGCGCGCGATCTCCCCCGCCTCGACCTCGATGCGAGCGACGTCGCCGTGGTGGCGGACGCGGACCTGCGCAAAACCGAGCGCTTTGATCGCCTCCTCCGCGCGCTCGATCTGGCGCAGCGCGGCGACGGTCACCGCCGTCCCGTGCGGGATCCGCGACGACAGGCACGCGAACGACGGCTTGTTCCAGTTGGGCAAGCCCACGGCACGGGCGGCGGCGCGGATCTCCGACTTCGCCATGCCCACCTCGAGAAGGGGAAAGCGGACGCCCCGCCTCACCGCGGACGCGTGGCCTGGGCGGTGATCACCGGCGTCGTCGGCGGTCGCGCCGTACGCGAGGTGCGCGAGCCCGAGCTCGCGACGTAGTGGCTCGAGCGTGTCGAACAGCTCCTCCTTGCAGTGGAAGCACCGGTCCGGGTTGTTGCGCGCGTAGGCCTCGAGCT
>CAYWTI010000068.1:0-4992 GCA_964461175.1 uncultured Actinomycetes bacterium
GGCAGGCGCACGCGGTAGCCGCGGATCTGCACGTCCTTCTCTTCCATGATGTTGAGCAGACCGACCTGGATCCGCTCGGCGAGGTCCGGCAGCTCGTTGATGCCGAAGATGCCGCGGTTGGTGCGCGGCAGCAGGCCGTAGTGGATCGTCAGCTCGTCGGCGAGGTAGCGGCCCTCGGCGACCTTGATGGGGTCGACCTCGCCGATCAGGTCCGCGATCGAGATGTCCGGGGTCGCGAGCTTCTCGCCGTAGCGATGGACGCGGCTCAGCCACGAGATCTCGACCGCGTCGCCATCCTTCGCGACCAGGTCGCGACAGCGCTTGCAGATCGGGTCGTAGGGATGGTCGTTGATCTCGCAGCCGGCGATCACCGGCATCTCGTCGTCGAGGAGCGTGATCAGCGAGCGCATGATCCGGCTCTTCGCCTGGCCGCGCTCGCCGAGCAGGATGACGTCGTGCCCGGAGATGACCGCGTTGGACAGCTGCGGAAGCACGGTGTCGTCGTAGCCGACGATGCCCGGCAGCAGCGTCTCGCCGGAGCGCAACCGCGCGAGCAGATTGCGTCGCATCTCCTGCTTGACGGTCTCTCGCCGGTGCCCGGTCGCGCGCAGGTCGGCGATGGTCCGCGGCCGTTCGGAGGTCACCTCTGCACTATAGACAAGGCCTTCTGGAAGTTAGACTGACGAACCGCGTTGACTCACAGCATCCGCTCTCGCTACGAGGCCGCGCACGACGATGGACGCCCGCTGCTGGGGGGACACCGGGGCAATCCGGCCGAGCACCCCGAGAACACGATGCGGTCCTTCCGCTCCGCCATCGCGGCCGGCTGCGACCTCATCGAATGCGATGTCCACCTGACGTCGGACAGCCGCCTCGTCGTCATCCACGACCACACGCTCGAGCGCACGACCAACGGGACCGGTCTCGTCCGCGACCACACCGCGGCCGAGCTGCGCAAGCTGGACGCCGGCGACCGCGAGAAGATCCCACTCCTGCAGGAGGTCGTCGAGCTCGCCATCGGCAAGGTGGGCCTGGTCATCGAGATCAAGCAGCTGCCGCCGCTCTATCCGGGCCTCGAGGAGAAGCTCGTCAACATGCTTCGCCAGCTCGGCGCGGTGGGCGAGTGCGCGGTCATCTCCTTCAACCACGCCGCGATCCACGAGCTGCGGAAGATGGAGCCGGGCCTCCAGCTCGGCGTGCTGGAGGGCTCGCGTCCCATCGATCCGGCGCGGATCATGCGTGACGCCGGCGCCGATGTCTACTCGCCGCACTGGGGCGCCTCCGATCCCCAGCTGGTCAAGGAGGTGCACGCCGCTGGCGGGGCGGTCGCGGTGTGGCCCGTCGACGACGAGCCGGGCGTTGCCTGGTGTCGCTACAGCCAGCCGGATGCCGTCTTCAGCAACCGTCCCAAGGAGATCGGCGCGGCGCTGCGGAGCTGGGTGCCGGTTTAGACGCAGTCGCCGTTACAGCGCCGGTCGTGGCGGCGTTGCCTCAACATGAACCGGCCGTGGCCGACCGGCCCGCGTTCGAAGACATCTACCGGGAGTTCCTGGGGCGCATCTACGCCTACGTCCGCTCCCAGGTCGGCGAGGCGGCCGACGCCGAGGACATCACCGCCCAGGTGTTCATGAACGCCTACCAGGCCTACGGGCGCTTCGAGGCCAGGAACACCACGCCCGCGGCGTGGCTCTTCCGGATCGCGAGGAATGCAACGCTCGACCACTTCCGCTCGTCGACCCGGCGCGAGCGCCTGCGGCGGACGATCGAGCGACAACCGATGGCGGAGGAGGATCCCGCCGAGCGCGCCGAGGAGCGGATCCAGTACCGGGCGCTGCTGGTGCGCGTCGCCGAGCTGCCGGAGAGGCAGCGGGACGCGATCTCGCTGCGCCACTCGGGACTCAGGTTCGACGAGGTCGGCTCGCTGCTGGGCTGCAGCGAGGACGCCGCGAAGATGCTCTACCACCGAGCGCTCAAGGCTTTGAAGGAAGCGGTATCGAGGCAGGAGACGTGAGCGAGCGCGAAGACGACCTCGAGCTCCAGGCGCTGCAGCGCGAGCTCGACGACGCGTTCGCGACCACGCGGCCGCGCCGGGGGTTCGAGGACGAGCTGTGGGTGCGCATGCAGTCGGCGCGGCCGGCGCGAAACCGGCTTCGCGACGCCGTCGCGGGGTTCGTGCAGGCGATCCGTGAGGTGCCGGCGGTGCCGGCGGCCGCGGTCGCCACCGTTCTCGTGCTCGCGCTCGGTGTTGGCCTGATCGCCTACAGCGGCGTGGGTCGCGGGGGCGGCGGCGCAAGCACGGCCTCGGAAAAGAACTTCGCCGGGGGCGGCGCGAACAGCGACCTGTCGGTCGGCGGCTTCGGCCGGCTCCCGTCGCCCGTGCGCAGTGGGTTGCCGAACGCGGCCGGCGGCGTGGAGGCGCCGGTGACCGCGCAGCAGCCCGGCGCCGCCAGGTACGTGTGGACCGGCAGCCTCACCGTGACGGCGACGACCGCTCCCGTTTATCGCTACCACGAACCGACCGCGGCCGACGCCGACCAGCTCGCCTCGGCGCTCGGTGCGGTCCTTCGCTCCCGACCGGCCGGGCTGCTGGGCTCGTACTCCGCGTCCGACTACACGCTCAACGTCCGCGGCACGCTCGACTCGCCGCCGTCGAGCCCGACCTACTTCATCATCGCCGCGCCGTCGATGCCCGCCCTCGACGCGGCGAGCTCGGACCCTGCGGATGTGGCGACGGTCTTCCTCGCCGCGCACAGCCTGGTGCCGGACTGGGAGTCGATCGCGATCGTCGACACCACCGCGAGCGTCGTCCGCGTGCGCTTTGTCCGCGAGTTCGAGGTCGCCGGTTACGGGGCCGCCAAGCTGGTCGACGCCTCGGGGGAGCCGTACGGGGTGGAGGTCGACCTGCAGCGCAGTCGGCCGCTCCTCGTGGCCGGCCTCCTGCCGGCGACGTTCGACGCCGCCGACTACCGCATCGTCTCGCCGGCGGCGGCGATCCAGTCCGTCACCACGCTGCCCGCCGGGCCGTCCGCGGCGTCGCCTGCTCCGCCCGTGCAGCTCACCAAGGCCGAGCTCGTCTACGTCCTCGTCCCGGCCGGCAACCACAGCTTCTACGAGCCCGCTTACCTCTTCTCCGGCACGGTCAAGACGGGCGGCACGACCACCGTGCAGCACGTCCTGGTGCCGGCGGTGGACCCTTCGCAGCGCACGTCGTAGTCCTGACCGTCGGCCACTCGACCCGCACGCTCGAGGAGCTGGTCGAGCTGCTCCGCCACAACGGCGTAGAGCTGCTGGTCGACGTGCGCACGGTTCCCGCCTCGCGGCGCATGCCGCACTTCGCCAAGGCCGCGCTAGAGCGTGCGCTGCCGGCGCACGGGGTGGCGTACCTGCACATGCCGGACCTGGGCGGGTTGCGCAAGCCTCGGCGCGATTCGATCAACCTCGGCTGGCGCAACGAGAGCTTCCGCGGTTACGCCGACTACATGCAGACGGACGAGTTCTGGCGAGCGATCGAGCGCCTCGAAGAACTGGCGCGCGAACACCGGGTGGCGATCATGTGCGCGGAGGCCGTGCCATGGCGCTGCCACCGCTCGCTCATCTCCGACGCGCTGACCGTCCGCGGCGACGAGGTTCGCCACATCACGGGCAAGGGCGCGCCGGTCGCCCACTCGCTCACTTCCTTTGCCCGGGTCGAAGACCGGCGCATCTCCTATCCGCCGCCCGATACACTCCCGCTTTAGAGGAAGTGGGCAAGAAGCAGGTCCGCACCCAGATGCGGAAGGTCCAGCCCAAGCTGCCGGCGTCGAACGCGCAGGGCGCGTCGCGCAAGCAGCGTGAGCGGTACGTCCAGGCGGGCGGGATGCTGCAGGGCTACGCGCCCGAGTACGTCATGCGCATCGGCTACATCTCGGTCGCCGTCGGCGTGGTCTGCCTTCTCATCATGGCCGCGTGCCTGGTGTTCCTCCCGGGCATATATGGCTGGCCCGACGCGATCGCGGCGGCGGTGGCGTGGGTGCTGCCGATCGCGCTTCTCGCCAGCTTCGTCGGACCCGGCTTCCGCCTCGCCATGCGCGACCGCAAGGTCGAGCCGAAGCTGGTCCAGGGCCAGCTGGTCGGCGCCTCGTCGGTCAGCACGTCCATGGGCCTCGGCATGTTGATGGTCCAGACGCGCGGCGGCGTCGAGCAGTACCTCGTCCCGCCCGCGCGGCTGAAGCAGGTGCCGGGCAACCAGGTCAACGTCGTCCTCACCGTGACGCCGAACCTCAAGCACGTGAAGTCGGTCGGCGTGATGGGCCAGCGGATGGTCGGGAGGGTCGAGCCGCCCGTGCCGCCGGTGATGCGCCGGCTGCAGCTCCTGCCGCTGGCGACGCCGCTGGCTCTCGCCGCGGCCGCGATCATCGGCGACGAGGCGGTGGCGCTGTCGCCGATCGAGCCCTCGCTCCTGCACGCGCTGCTGGCGGTGGTCGCCGGAGCGGTCCTGGGCGCCGCGGTCTACGGCGCTAGCTTCCTTCTCCAGCGGCGGTTGATGGAGGAGGTTCAGGCGCTGGTACCGAAGACGTAGCCGGCGGCTCGACGTCCTTCGCCCCGCGCTCGGGCAGGAGCTTCTTCCGCTCGGGGTAGGCGGCGATGAGCAGGAGCGTGAACGCCAGGCCGAAGATGACCGGCCCGAGGTGAAAGTCCTTGCCGTGGAGCGCGGAGACGACCTCGAACACGAGCACGACCAGCCCGTACAGGATCCCCGCGCGCACCCACGCCAGCGACGCGGTGCGATTGACCGCGGCGACGATCAGGCCGATGCCGAGCACGGCGGCTGCGGCCGACCCGTTGGTGCCAACCTGCTCGTCGATGGCCCGGAACGAAGCCACGAGCACCGTGCCCACGGCGCCGCCTAACAGCCCGATGCCCATGAGCAGCATCCCGATGCGGAGGATCAGCGGCCTCACGCCGCGGAAATGTATACGGCGGGTACGGCGTTGGTGACGCTTTAGACTCGAT
>CAYWTI010000069.1:0-2095 GCA_964461175.1 uncultured Actinomycetes bacterium
GCCATACGTCAACCAGCGCTGGCTGGGCGGCATGCTCACCAACTTCGGCACCGTGTACAAGCGGCTGCAGCGCCTGAAGGAACTCGAGGAGATCGACTTCGACGACGTCGCAGGGTCCAACCTGACCAAGAAGGAGCTGCTACAGCTCCGCCGCGAGCGGGACAAGCTCGAGCGCTCGCTCGGCGGGATCCGGGACATGTCCAGGGTGCCGAGCGCCGTCTGGGTCGTGGACACAAAGAAGGAGCACATCGCGGTCAGCGAGGCGCGGAAGCTCGGTATCCCGGTCATCGCGATCCTGGACACCAACTGCGATCCGGACGAGGTGCAGTACCCGATCCCCGGCAACGACGATGCGATCCGCAGCGTCGCGCTGCTGACCAGGGTGGTCGCCGACGCCGTCGCCGAGGGCCTGATCGCGAGGGCGGGAGCCGCGGCGGCCGACGAAAAGCCGGCCACCGAGGGCGCCGAGGCTGTCGGCGCAGCCGAGCCCCTGGCCGAGTGGGAGCGCGAGCTGCTCGAGGGCAAGACAGAAGAGGGCGAAGACTCGGGCGAGTCGCCCAGCCGGGCAGTGGCGGCCGATCCTGTCGACACGGACCTGACGGCCGATGCCGAGCAGCCGACGGCCTGACACGACAACGAAAGCTGGGGAAATGGCGAACTACACCGCCGCCGATGTGAAGCGGCTGCGTGAGCAGACCGGCGCCGGCATGATGGACTGCAAGAACGCGCTGGTAGAAGCCAACGGGGACTTCGACGCCGCCGTCGAGGCGCTTCGCCTCAAGGGGGTCAAGGACGCCGGGAAGCGAGCGCAGCGCACTGCCGCCAACGGCCTGGTGACCGCACGTCTCGACGGGACTAGCGCGGGCGTGCTGGTCGAGCTGAATTGCGAGACGGACTTCGTGGCGAAGACGGACCTGTTCCAGCAGGTCGCCGGCGACATCGCGGACGCGGCGCTCGCCGCCGGACGCGGCGGGGCGGCGGATCGGCTGGCCGTGCTCGGGCTCGAGGTCAGGCCAGGACAGGCGGCCCAGGAGTTGATCGAGGAAGCTGGCGCGTCGCTCAAGGAGAAGCTGGAGCTCGGCCGTTACGCCCGCTTCGACGGCGGCTACGTGACCCGCTACCTGCACAAGTCCAACCCGGACCTGCCGCCCACGCTCGGCGTGCTGGTCCAGCTTTCCAGCGGCGGCGAGGAGATCGGCCAGGACATCGCCCACCAGGTCGCAGCCATGCGCCCGCAGTACGTCACCCGGGAAGAAGTGCCCGAGGACGTGGTGGCGAACGAGCGGCGCATCGCCGAGCAGCTGACCAGGGAAGAGGGCAAGCCCGAACAGGCGATTCCCAAGATCGTCGAAGGTCGTGTGGGTGCCTTCCTCAAGGAGATAGTCCTGGTCGAGCAGGCGTCGGTCCGGGATCAGAAGAAGTCGGTGAAGCAGCTCCTCGCCGAGCGCGGGGCAGTCGTCACGGGATTCGCGAGGTTCCAGATCGGCCAGGCGGGTTGACGCTGACGGAGGGCGGTACCGCAGTGGTAGCAAGCCCGCTCGAGGAGCGCGAGTCGCACGTCAGGCGTGCCGGCTCCGCTGCTGCCGCCCGGCCCAGCTGGCGGCGCGTGGTGCTCAAGCTGTCCGGCGAGGCCTTCGCGGGCAGCGAGTCGCTGGGCATCGCCCCCGACGTCGTCGTCCATCTGGCTAAGGAGATCACCGCCGCGGTCAGGGAGGGCTTCGAGATCGCGGTCGTGGTCGGCGGCGGCAATATGTTCCGTGGCGCTGCGTTGTCCGAGCGTGGCATCGACCGTTCCCGGGCCGACTACATGGGCATGCTGGGCACCGTCATCAACTGCCTCGCGCTCCAGGATGTGCTGGAGAAGCTCGGCGTCGAGACCAGGGTGCAGACGGCGATCACGATGGGTCAGGTCGCCGAGCCGTACATACCCCGGCGCGCCATCCGGCACCTGGAAAAGGGCCGGGTGGTGATCTTCGGAGCCGGACTCGGTGCGCCGTTCTTCTCGACCGACACGTGTGCCGCTCAGCGTGCGCTCGAGATCGGTGCCCAGGCCGTGCTGAAAGGCACGCAGGTCGACGGCGTGTACGACGCGGAT
>CAYWTI010000070.1:0-14270 GCA_964461175.1 uncultured Actinomycetes bacterium
GGCCTGGGTCTCTACATCGCGCGTCAGCTCGCCGAGAGGTACGGCGGCTCGCTCGAGCTCGAGTGGAGCGAACCAGGCCGCGGCTCGTCCTTTCTATTGCGCCTGCCCGCGATCGCCTCGTGACTATCGCGCACGTCAACGGCGTCGACGTCGGCTACCGCGAGCTGGGCAGCGGCTCGCCGCTGGTGTTGCTGCATGGCGGCTTTGGATCGGTCGAGATGTACGGGCCCAACGTCGAGCTGCTCGCGCGCTCGCACCGCGTCATCGGCGTCGACCTGCAGTCGCACGGACGGACGCCGGCCACCGCCGACCGCCCAATGCGGTTCGAGACGATGGCGGACGACGTCGCCGCCCTTCTGTCGCACCTTGGCGTACCGCGCGCGGCGGTGATGGGCTTCTCGCTGGGAGGAGGCGTCGCCCTGCGGACGGCGATCCAGCATCCGGACGTGGTCGATCGCCTTGTCCTGGTCTCCACGCCCTTCAAGCGCCGCGGCTGGCATCCGGAGATGACGGCGGGCATGGACGCGATGGGGCCGCAGACCGCGGAGCCCATGAGCCACACGCCGCTCTACTCCGAGTACTACGCGCCCCACGCTCCCCGGGTCGAGGACTGGCCGGTGCTCGTCGATCAGCTGACGACGCTCTTGAAGCACGACTACGACTGGTCGGCCGAGGTGGCAAGGCTCCCGATGCCGGTGATGATCGTGATCGGCGACGCCGACGGCCTGCCGCCGGCGCACGCGGTCGAGTTCTTCGAGCTGCTCGGCGGCGGCAAACGGGACGCGAGCTGGGATCGGTCCGGGATGACGCAGCATCGCCTGGCGGTCCTTCCCGGCCTGACGCACTACGACATCAACCTGTCGCCGGCGCTCGCGGAGACGGTGCTGCCC
Organism: uncultured Actinomycetes bacterium; assembly: GCA_964461175.1. Lineage (GTDB taxonomy): Bacteria > Chloroflexota > Dormibacteria > Dormibacterales > Dormibacteraceae > 40CM-4-65-16. The sequence continues at coordinate 891 of CAYWTI010000070.1, forward strand.
TTCCTTTCGTGACCGGGCCCAAAGCCTCTGGCCGCCGGAGCTCGCGACGCGCAAGGTACGGCTGGAGGTAATGACAGCCATGAGGTACATGGGACCGGCTGCAGTCGTCCTGGGAATCGTCGTCGCGATCGTCGGGGCGCTGTTCCAGATCTACGGCGCCGCGGCGGTCGTGTTCTGCTCGGTGATCGGCGCGGGGCTGGTGCTCATCGTCGCCGGCGCGATCGTTTGGTTCGTCGAGGCGCGCAGGCACGGCACTCCCACGGCGCTCGCCGCGTGATCGATCGGGGAGGCTGGGCCGCGGCCAGGACGACCGCGGCCCCGCCAGCCTGGTCGACCGATTAGTCAGGCCGGGGGTGGGTGGGCGATCAGGGCCAGCACCTTGAGCAGGCCGAGCACGACGCTGACCCCCCGGACAAAGATCCCGAACCAACCCCAGCTTCCGGCGAATCGATAGACGGCTACCAGCATCCCGAAAAAGACGATCACGCCGACGTAGAAGCCGATCGTGTAAGCGGACTCCGTGGCGAGCAGCGAGTAGACGACATAACCGGCGAGCGCCACGAAGACGATGCCGATCCCGATGTTGACGAAGGGAAAGCCGGCACCGGCCGGTTGCAGCGGAACCCAGGCAGCGCCGTTCCACCAGTAACGGCGGTCCTGGGTGACCCACGCGCCGCCGTCAAAGACGGCGGGCCGTCCGTCCGGGCCAAGCGGAGAATCCATCGCCAGGCCACAGATGTTGAGGCATGGATTGACAGTTGTGACCGCTTAACGCCTTCTCTGGTGCGCCCCGCCGTTGAAGTGCTAATTTGCGCCGGGTGGGTGCAAAGCAGCCGGCGGCCAAACAGCTCCTCCTGGTGCGGTGCGAGTGCGGCTTTGAGGTCAAGGGCACGATGGCCGAGCTCTTCCCGGCCGTCAAGAGGCACGGCCTCGACGCGCACAACATGAAGGTCACGCGGGCCGGTGTGGCCGCGATGGCCAAACCGCTCTGAAGCAGAAGAGGCGAGCCCGGCCGGTCCCCGGATTCGATGTCGCCGGGCCGGTCCAGGCCGAGGTCTTCGTGCTCCGGATGCGGGACGGCGTCGCCGAGCTTGCCGGCCCGTGCGGTCCGGACCCGTGGTACATCGAGGTCGGCGTCGAGGACGACCCCGTCCAGGTCGTGACCCGGCTGGCGACGAACCTGATGGGCGAGCCTCTGCTGGTGCATTCCACCTCCTGGCGGCGCGATCGGGGCGGTGTCATCCTCAGCTTCGTCGTCATCAACGCGCCGGGCCAGGCGGCCGAGCTGCCCGGCATTGCCGTCCGGAGGATGGAGCTGGCGCGGTCCTCGGCAACGAGCGCCGCGTCTGTAATTCGAACCGGTCAGGTGCTCGAGCACGGGCTGCGCCACCTGGCTTGGCTCGCCGTCGAAGACCAGGTTGTCAGGACGACGCTTGACGACGACTGGAAGCGACTGCTGAAGGACTACGTGCCGGAGCCCTTCCGCCACCTGGCCTGACCCGTTTCCGCGACTACGTGCGGCGGATTTCGCTCGGCTGGTGAAGTCGCAATCCGCTCTCGACGGCGAACACTCCGATGGCGACGGCGACCGCCACGACCACGCAGCCGCCGAGGAGATGTCCGACGCCTCGGCCCGGCACAAACCTGAAGATCGGCTGCAGCAGATCCCGAAAAGCCAGCGCGGCCACGAATGCCGCGGCTGCAGAGGCTACGGAATCGGCGAGCCTGCGGGAACGGCCGGCCATCGGCTCACGCTCGCCTGCGAGATGGAGGTGTGCCCCGGCGATGACTAGGAACGCGAACATGCTCGCGGCTGCGACCGACATATAGAGGACGAAGACGGCCGGCGCAAAACCTTCTTCCGCGAAACCCTGGAACGTCGCCAGCAGTCCGCCGAACGTGATCGCCAGGAGCGCAGCCGTTGCGAGCGGCCGGCCGCGAACGGCCCGCGCGGCGCGGTCGATGGTCCACTTCGCGAATCGCGGGACAACCGCGCCGAGCGGCAAGCCGGCTCGCCAGTACTCGTCGATGAACGTCGCGGCGTCCGACCACCAGTCGGGACCCAGTTTGGCCGGCGGAGTCGCGCGCAGGGCTCTGACTACGAGCACACCAGCCGCAGCCACAACCGCGGTCATGACGGCGAGCGCCAGGACCGCCACGACCGTGGCGGAGTCCCAAAGCTCACGCTCAGCGCCGGCGGCGACGCTCAGCCATTCGGCGCCCAGAGTCACGCCCGCGACGGCAAGCATCAGGCGGCTCGTGATCAGCAGCTCCCGTACGCGTCGGACCGGCAGTGGCCTCGCCCGCTTGCACAACGCCGCGCGCATGAACGAGAGGACGGCCAGGATCGGGACGAAGAAGAATGCGAACGAGACCACCGCGTCGTACGGGTCGTTCTGCCAGGGCTCGTGCGCGTAGTAGACCCGTATCTCTTTCGCGAGCCACAGGTAGGCGACAAAGGCGACAGCGGTCAACAACGCCGTGACCGCGGCTGCGCCAATACGCCTGCGTGACGGATCGCCCACCGCCAGCGTGGGTACGGCGGATGCTGCCGTCATCATCCCCCTCGTTTCAGCACCGCTCGCGCGTGGTTTGTGGCATGTTCGCGGCAAGACGATTCTCGAGCTGTGTTTCGCGCCCCGCAACTCACGCCTTGGAAGCCGATAATCGCGAGTGAAACTTGCGCGGAGTCCGCACGTCTCGGACCCGCGCGATCTGATGTCATGGGGGCTGGGAAATGGCTGCGAAGATCGAGCTCGGCGAGATCCATCACCTGCGGTTGACCGTCACCGACATCGCGCGAAGTCGCGATTTCTACACGAGGCTGCTGGGCTTCAACGTCGCGGTCGCGGCGCCTGAGTCAGAGGATCCGAAGTCAGATCCGAGCTACCCCGTGCTCTGGGGTGGCGTCGTGATGTCGAAAGGCAAGTACCTGCTCGGTCTTCGGCCGGTCGCCGACAAGGGCGATCGATTCGACGAAGACCGGGTGGGGCTGGATCACCTGAGCTTCAATGTCGAGAGCCGCGCGGCCCTCGACGAGGCGATCAAGGCGCTCGATGAGAACCACGTTCCGCGCGGCGAGGTGCGCGAGCTGACCTCGTTTGGAATCTGCGTGCTTCCCTTCCGCGACCCGGACAACATCCAGCTGGAACTGACCTCACCGCTCTAGTTTCCGTACGCATATGACGCCGATTGAACGCGCCGCCGGCTCGATCGAGTTCGGTGTCAACTTTCGGAGCGCCGCGTCGCCTGCGGAATTCACGACTCTCGTGCGCCGCGCCGACGAGCTCGGCTTCGACGTGCTGGCCGCGCCGGATCACCTCGGAGCGCCCGATCCGTTCATAGGCCTCAGCGCCGCGGCCATGGTCACCCCGCGACTGCGGCTGCGAACGTACGTCTTGAACGCGGCGTTCTGGAATGCCGCGCTGCTCGCGCGCGAGGTGGCAACGCTCGACCTCATCAGCGGAGGCCGCATCGAGCTCGGCCTCGGCGCGGGCTACAACCGCAGCGAGTTCGAAGACGCGGGCCTGGCCTGGTCGCGACACGATGAGCGGGTCGAGGTCATGGAGCGTCTGCTGCTCGAGGTCCGACGCCGGCTGTCAGATGCGTCGATGCAGCCGAAGCCGGTGCAGCCGCACGTTCCCATGATGGTCGGAGCGATGTCCGGTCTTGGGCTTGCGGTCGCGGCACGCCACGCCGACATCGTCGGCTTCTCGGGTCTTCGCCAGGTCAAAGGCAGGCTGACGCTGTGCTCCTCGAACGAGACGGCGGAGCGGGTGGCCGAGGTCAAGCGCCTCGCCGCGGGCCGCGAGTACAGGTCCGATGTGCTCCTGCAGCGGGTGGTCGTGGATGGCGATCCGGAGCAGGCGGCGGCCGCCTTCGCGAAGGAAGTCGGCGGAGATATCAGCGGCGCCGATATCCTCGACTCCCCGTTTGTGCTGCTGTCGCGCGATCCAGCGCAAGCCGCGGCGGAGCTGAGAAGGCGCCGGGCGGTGTTCGGGTTCGACAGCGTGACGACGCATCAACCCTCGATGGAAGCCCTGGGCCAGGTGATCGCCGCGTACCGCGCCGGCGGCTGAACCTTTGATACGCCGCGCCGGCTAGGTCTTTCGGATTTCCTTTTCGTTGCGCCAATAGTCCAGCCGCTTTTGCAGGCGGGCGTGCTCACGCCGGAACAGCACATCGTCGTGGTGGACCTCAAGGCGGCCTTCTTCCTGCACAGCATCGCGCTGGGAGCCGATCTCGTCGAGGAGCTTCTCTTTGAAATCGACCAGCTCGGAATAGACGCTGATCCAGTGGTCGATATCGCGCGGGTCGCCGTCCCTGATCGATCGCGCCTCCCCGGGCAACAGGGTGTCGTACTCATGGGCAACCGGATCGGCGTCCATGCTCCGACGATACGACGGGCGCCTTCGCGCTATGGCCCGACGGCGGCCCTCACTCCCTGTCAAGGAAGGCCGACGCCACGGCGGCCAGCAGGGGCGAGTCACCGATGTCGTAGTGAGTCAGCCCCGGCAGGATGGCGAGCGCGTGACCGCCCTTCGGACGGCCCTCGCCCATCCATCCGCCATCACGCAGCCCGCCATCCAAGAGCTTGAACACCTCGACGTAGTGGGCGGGCGGAGCCATGTCGGCGTCGGCGGCGACGATGAGCGTCGGCACCTGGAGACCACGCACGTCTTCGCTGAAATCGAAGTCCGCAGCCATGAACTGTCCGAGCTTGTCCAGGAGGCGCGGGAAGTCTTGCGGCCGTGGCGCCACTCGCGCGTACTCCCTGTACATCGGCGTGTCCTTCATGAACTCGGCGGCTGTCGCGTTGACCTGAGCCTGCTGCGCCAGCATCTCGGGCGGGATCGCGTCGCGCCTGACGTTTGCCGACACGATCACCAGCCGGCGGATCTTGGCGGGGTATCGCACCGCGGTCTGCAGCGCAACTCCGCCTCCCAGGGAGTAGCCGATCAGGTCCGGCTTGTCGAGGCCGAGATGATCGATCAGAGCCGCGATGTCGCCGGCCATCAGCTTCAGATCGAGCGGCCGGTCGATGTCCGCGGTACGCCCGTGTCCCTGCAGGTCGGGCGTGATGACCTGATGGTGCTGCGCCAGCAGTGGAATGACCGGCCCGAACAGCTCGCCCATCATCAACCCGCCGTGCAGCAGGATCACCGGGCGCCCGGTCCCGTGCGTCTCGTAGTAGAGGTTGACGCCGTTGACATCGGCGTACTGACCCGTGCCCGCGTCGCGAGTCTTGGATTCGGTGGTCATGGTCGTGCTCCTGTGCGAATCGGTCTGAACGAAACTAAGACGACCGAGCAACGCGGAACTCATCGCGAAAAGGCGCGTCGGCGGGCTACGCGTCGTCCCCGGCGCGGATGCGCAGCGCGCTCCAAACGTCCGTCACGGCCACCTGCGTCACCGGCCGCACGCCGGTTCCGCGCAGCCGCCGCCAGATGACGTCTCGGGTGAGGTCGCTGCCCGCGATCGTGCCTTTCTTCGGGTAGACGATCCAGGTCAGCGCATCTCGGGCGGCGCGCGACTGGAGGAGCGGCAGCCGAGTCGAGAGGTCCTCGCTCGTCACCACGACCACGATGGCGGCATCAGCGCCCTCATGCTTCTGATCGTGTGTCCAGCGGGCGCCCGCAGGCAGCGGCTCGAACCAGGACGCCTCGCCGCCGACGAGCGCTACGGCCGCGCCGGGCTTGAGCAGGAGCTTCTGCGCCACGCCGGCCATCGCCGGGCCAACGTACCACGGGCCCGACGGTCGTTGGTAAGTGGTTCAGGCCACCGATCGGGACCCGCGCCGGCGTGACACGGAGGCTTGCGACCTCTGGCGAGGAGACCCGCCCTTCGGGCTCAGTCCGCCGCCCGAGTTGGCCAGCCAGTCCGCCGCGCAGGCGTATGCCGTTTGCGGATCGTCGTGGCGGTGGTCGCACTTCCACAGCGGTTCGATGTCTTCGCCCACCTCGTCATCGACGACCTGCGCCGTGTATGAGAGGCGCCCAATGGGGCCATCCCCGACTCGGCTCGCGAGCACCTGAACCCTTGGGCCCATGCTGCGACGGTAAGCCGTTGCGGCCGGTTTCTCATCGTTCAAATGCGGTATCTCGGTCAAACGCGAGTGGCGGGCGTTTCCATCTTGGGGCCAATTGGCTTGGCAACAGCCTTGCCGGTGCACAAGATGAAGCCGCGGATCCTACTGGTTGAAGACGATCCGGCGATCGCGGAGATGTACGGACGAAGGCTGGCCATGGAACCTTGGGACGTTGCCCTTGCGCGTGACGGCGCGGCCGCGGTCGAGGCGGCCCAGTCGGCACCGCCCGACCTGATCGTCCTGGACATCGAGCTGCCGGTCATGAGCGGAATCGATGTCCTCCGGGAGCTCAGAGCGCACGGCGGCACAAAGCACGTCGCCGTCGTCGTCCTCTCTAACACTCCCGGAGCGATGTCGATGGACGTCGCGCACCGCCTGGGCATCTCCGCTTGGGCGGTCAAGTCAGCAACGTCCCCCGAGCAACTGGTCGGGCTGATCTCCGTCTACCTGCCTGACGCCAAGATCGACTGACCGTTTCGATGGCTTGGCGGCTTCGAAAGTATCTCGCCCGCTGGTCGCGGTCAGGCCGCCGGCGTCAGCGGGCTCGCCGGTTGGCTCGCACGGAGGATGTGCACATCGACGCCTGAGAGCATGCGAATAATCTCGCTCGTCGTGTCCCACGCCACGTGTCGCGCGTGGCGTCGATGGCCCAGCACGATCTCAGTCGCCTGTACATCACGGACATAGCCGACCACCGCCTTCGCGACACTCCGCCCTTCGAGTCGTACGAATTCGCCACCAAGCTGGTGGATCAACGACATGTAGCCTCCCAGCCACGTCTTCTCGTCGTCGCGCAGCGGACGCGTGCGCACTGTGACGACCGAAAGTTTCGCTCCTTGCGAAGCGGCGTACCTGGCGACTGCCCGGATCCTCGTCTCCATCCCGGCCGCGATCGGTAGAGCGAGCACGATCCTCCCCCTGAACTCCAGCGGCGCTTGGGGCTGAGGGAGATATCGCGACAGCTGCCGGTCCATGTGCTCCGCGGTCATTCGCAACGCGGTCTCACGCAGGATCGCGAGCACCGCCGGCCGCAGCTCGCGCTGCATCGCCACCGCCAGCTGAGCCGGCGTCAGGATCGAGCGCTCCTTGATCCGGGCGAGGAGATCGTCGGGAGTGATGTCGACGTACTCGAGCTCGTCGATCTGGTTGAAGAATTCGTCGCCGAGCAACCGCTCCGGGAGGGGCTCGGTCAGCATCGCCGCAACGGCCGTGGCGGCGCTGCGCAGTGACAGCAGGTGCAGCGTCGCCAGGACGGTCACTCCGGCAGCAAGCAACCGGGGAACCGATTCGAATACCGGCCGCCCATCGACGTCCGGGGCCATCACGTCGTCGATGCAAACGACCTCAGGATTGCGAGCGAGAACGGCAGCGACATCGAGCCGGCGCACGAGAGGCAAGTCTCGGGTCGCCTGGATCACCTCCATCGCGCTCAGAGCTTTGGATGGCGGATCGTGGATCTCATACGCCGCGACGACCACGTCGGTGCCGCGGCCGCGCCGCCGCCGGGCCTCGTCGAGCATCGCGGTCGTCGTCCCGCATCCCCGCGCGTAGCCCAGGTAGACGCGGAAGCTTGCGCGGCGGCGGCCTTCAGAGTTGATCTGCCGCAGCAGGTCTGCAGGGTCCGGCCGCCGTTCGACGGGCCGGCTCACCTCGCGTACCGCGCGATGACGTGCACATCGGCGTCGGGCATCCCGTCGATCACGCGGTCGACGACGTTGGGCCGCAGCCGGTCGATCCAGTTCCCGCCGCGCGGCTCCCCGAGCACGACGTGGTCAGAGCCGGCGTCGCGAGCGGCCTGGATGATGGCACGCGCGGGATCGTTCCCGGCCAGTACGGCGAAGGAGCAGCCCAGCTGCTCGGCCAGGTCACGGTAGGGGTCGACGCGCTCGTCCTCGGCTGGATCCGACACGACCGTGACCACCAAACAGAAACCGCCCCGCCGCCTCGCAAGGCGCACGCCTCGGCGCATGAGCTCTTCCGACTCGTCGCCGCACGAGACGGCGACAAGCACGTCCTCCGGCGAATCGGTCACCGTCCGTGTGCGCGCCATGGAGTCCGCGACAAGGCGGAGGCCTATCTGGCGCATCGCGGCGAGATTGCCTTGCTTGAAGAAGTTGGCGAGCGCGACGTCGACCTTGTCTTTGGCGTAGATGTTGCCGTGTCGCATGCGCTTGCGCAGCGCCTCGGGCGCGATGTCGATGAACTGGACGACATCGGCCCCATCTATCTCTTTGTCCGGCACCGTCTCGCGCACGACGATGCCTGTGACCTTCTCGACCAGGTCCTTGACGCTCTCGACGTGCTGGACGTTGACCGTCGACACGACGTTGATTCCCGCCGCGCGGAGGTCTTCGACGTCCTGCCAGCGCTTGGCGTTGCGGAGCCCGGGCGCGTTCGTGTGCGCGAGCTCGTCGACGAGCGCGATCTCGGGCCGGCGCTGCAGCACCCAGTCGAGATCCATGTCCTCGACAGTGGTGCCTTTGTAGGCGACCCTGTTGCGGGGAGCGATCTCGAGTCCGTGCAGCAGCTCGACGGTACGTGGCCGGTTGTACGTCTCGATGAACCCGACGACGACGTCATGTCCCTGGCGAACGAGGTCGTGCGCCTCGCGCAGCATGGCAAACGTCTTGCCTGCGCCTGGCGTCGCCCCGAGGTACAGCTTCAGGTGTCCGCGCTGCTGCGGCGCGCCGGCCGGCACGCGTTCGTGCGGGTGGGCGTGCGGCTCGACGACGGGACGGGGAGGGTCGCTCTCCACAGCGCCTTTATACCCGCGAGGCGCTATCCCGCCTCTCCCCTGTCCAGCGCCAGGTTGACCTCCAGCACGTTGACGTACTCCTCGCCGAAGAGCCAGAGGATCCGCCCGTGCTTATACCTCTCGACCAGCGCGCGAACCTTCGCCGGGTCGAGATTCCGCGCCTGCGCGATGCGGTTCACCTGCAGCAGCGCGTTGGCTTCGCTGATGTTCGGGTCGAGGCCCGAGAAGTCACCGGTGACGGCGTCGACCGGCACCTGTGCGTTGGGGTCCAGGCCATTGGCCTGGCGGTAGGCCCTGGCGCTGCTCGCCGCGCGGTCGATCAGCTGCTGATTGCTCGGACCGAGGTTGCTGCCGTACGAGTTGCTGGCGTCGTAGTTGTTGGCGGACCAACGGCCCTGGAAGTACCTGTCCGCGCTGAAGTTCTGGCCGATCAGGCTCGAGCCCACGATCTGCCCTTTGACCATGACCAGGCTCCCGTTCGCCTGGCTATGGAAGAGGACCTGGATGATGCCGGTCATGCCGACGCCGTAGACCAGGCCTGTGACGACGGCGAAAACCAGCGTCAGCCTGAGCGCCCGAACCAGTTCCGAAGGAATTGACTTGATCATGCGAGATGCACCGCCGTGACTATGAGATCGATGAGCTTGATGCCGATGAACGGCGCGATGATTCCACCCAGGCCGTAGATCAGCAGGTTGTTGCGCAGGAGCGCCGAAGCGCCGATCGGGCGGTAACGGACTCCGCGGAGCGCCAGAGGAACGAGGGCGATGATCACGAGGGCATTGAAGATCACCGCCGAGAGCACGGCGCTGTTGGGGCTGTGCAGCTGCATGATGTTCAGCGCGTTCAGCTCCGGCAGCGCGACGAAGAACATCGCCGGGATGATCGCGAAGTATTTGGCTACGTCGTTGGCGATGCTGAACGTCGTCAGCGCGCCACGCGTCATCAGCATCTGCTTCCCTGCCTCGACGATCTCGATGAGCTTGGTCGGGTCGCTGTCCAGGTCGATCAGGTTGCCGGCTTCCTTGGCGGCCTGGGTTCCCGTGTTCATTGCCACCGCAACGTCTGCCTGCGCGAGTGCCGGCGCGTCGTTGGTGCCGTCGCCCGTCATGGCGATCATGCGGCCGTCCTCCTGCTCCTTCCGGATCAGCTCGAGCTTCTTTTCGGGGGTCGCCTGGGCCAGGAAGTCATCTACTCCGGACTCGCGCGCGATCGCGGCGGCCGTCAGCGGGTTGTCGCCGGTGATCATCACCGTGCGCAGGCCCATCCGGCGCAGCTCCGCGAATCGCTCACGGATGCCGGGCTTGACGATGTCCTTGAGGTGGATCGTGCCGAGGACGACCCGGTTCTCGCCGACGACCAGCGGCGTGCCACCGGCGCGGCCGATCGTGGCCACGTTCTCGGCGACGCCTTGCGGTAGATCGCTGCCGCTCCAGCGCGCGATGGCATCGTCGGCGCCCTTGCGGATCTCGCGTCCGTCGTAGTCGACGCCGCTCATCCGGGTCGTCGCCGAGAAAGGTATGAAGTTGCCTCCGTTGCCGTTCGCGTGTCCGTCGGAGCCGAGTCTTCGCGCCAGCGTCACGATCGACTTTCCCTCCGGCGTCTCGTCGGCGAGGCTGGCCAGCTCGGCGGCGTGGATCAGCCTTTCCATCGGGACGCCGGGCGCCGGCAGGAACTCCGCCGCCTGACGGTTGCCGAACGTGATCGTGCCCGTCTTGTCGAGCAGCAGCGTGTCGACGTCGCCGGCCGCCTCGACCGCCCGCCCGGAAAGCGCGATGACGTTGCGCTGCATCAACCGGTCGATGCCCGCGATGCCGATGGCCGACAGCAGCCCGCCGATCGTGGTCGGGATCAGGCATACCAGCAGCGAAATGAGGACAGTGATCGTCACCGACGTGCCGGCGTAGATGGCGAAAGGCTGGAGGGTGACCGTCGCGACCATGAAGATGATCGTCAGCGCGGCCAGCAGTATGTTCAGCGCGATCTCGTTGGGCGTCTTGCGGCGGGACGCGCTCTCGACCAGGTTGATCATGCGGTCGAGGAAGGTCTCGCCGGGGTTGGCGGTGATCTGGACGACGATGCGGTCGGAGAGCACCTTCGTGCCCCCGGTCACGGCGCTGCGGTCGCCGCCCGCCTCGCGGATGACGGGAGCCGACTCACCGGTGATCGCCGATTCGTCGATCGAGGCGATGCCCTCGATGACGTCGCCGTCGCCGGGAATGACGTCGCCGGCCTCGCACACGACCACGTCGCCCTTCTTGAGCTGGGTGGAGGCGATTCGCTCTTCACGGCCGTCGACCAGGCGGCGAGCGATGGTCTCCGTGCGCGTCTTGCGCAGCGCGGCTGCTTGGGCTTTGCCGCGGCCCTCGGCCATGGCCTCGGCGAAGTTCGCGAACAGGACCGTGAACCACAGCCACAGCGAGATCTGTCCGACGAAGAGCTCGTTGTTCGGGCCGCTGAAAGCCGGGGCGCCGGTGAACAGCCCGCTGACGAAGACGATGGTCGTGATCACCGACCCGACCTCGACGACGAACATGACCGGGTTGCGCGCCATCCACCGGGGGTCGAGCTTCGCGAAGCTCGCGCCGATCGCCGGGTAGAGGATCGTACGGTCCGTCAGGCTGCTGCGGCCCTTGCGCCGTTCGTGCTTGTGAATCGTGTCTTGCATCGTTTGTCTCAGTGGAGGTGGCCCGCGGCCAGCTGGAACTGCTCGAGCAGCGGCCCGAGTGCAAGCGCGGGGAAGAAGGTGAGGGCGCCGACGATGACGATCACGCCGATCAGCAGGCCCACGAACAGCGGCGTGTCGGTGCGGAACGTGCCCGGACCGACAGGCACGATCTTCTTGCCCGCGAGCGCCCCGGCAAGGGCCAGGATCGGGATCCAGAAGATGTAGCGGCCGGTCCACATCGCGACTCCGAGCGCGGTGTTGTAGTAGACGGTGTTGCCCGTGAGGCCGGCGAACGCGCTGCCGTTGTTGCCGTTCGTGGACGAGAACGCGTACATGATCTCGGTGAAGCCGTGGGCACCGGGGTTGAGCGGACCTGCCAGCCCCGGCTTGACCAGAACCGAGATCGCCAGCCAGACCAGGATGTTGAAGGCGCTGGTGAGAATCACGAGCGACGCCAGCCGCACCTCTTTGGACTCGATCTTCTTGCCGAGGTACTCGGGCGTGCGCCCCACCATCAGGCCGGCGATGAAGACGGCCAGGATGGCGAAGACGAGCATCCCGTAGAGGCCGGCGCCGACTCCGCCGGGCGTGATCTCGCCGAGCTGGATGAGTACCAGCGGCACCATGCCGCCGATCGGCGTGTAGCTGTCATGGCTCGAATCGACCGAGCCGGTGCTCGTGCCGGTCGTGGTCGCCGCGAACTGGGCCGAGTAGATCGGCCCGAAGATGACGGACTTGCCCTCGAGGTTGCCCCCCGACTGGGTTGCGGTGTTGGCCTGGGTCACGCCGACGTTGGTCAGTGCGGGGTTCCCCGATTGCTCGGCCCACGCCGCGACGCCGACGCCGAGGCAGAGCAGGATCCCCATGGTGGCCGCAATGGCGATGCCCTGCTTCACGTTGCCGACCCACCGCCCGAACATCAGCGCAAGGGCGAAGGGGATGAGGATCTCGAGGAATATCTCGAGCTGGTTCGTGAAGCCGTTCGGGTTCTCGAAGGGATGCGCCGAGTTCGCGTTGAACGGGCCACCGCCGTTGTTGCCAAGGTCCTTGATCGCCTCCTGCGAGGCAAAAGGCCCGACGGCGAGCACCTGCTTAGCACCTTCGAGGGTGTGCACCTCGACGTAGGAGCCGAGCGACTGGATCGCGCCCTGCGAAGCGAGGACCAGGCCGAAGACGACGGCCATCGGCAGCAGGACGTAGAGCGTGGCGCGTGTGACGTCGACGTAGAAGTTTCCCAGTGTCTTGACCTGGCGACTCGCAATGCCGCGGACCAGCACCAGTGCCATCGCGATGCCGGTGGCGGCCGAGAGGAAGTTGTGCATCGTCAGGGCCACCATCTGCGAGAGGTACGACATGGTCGTCTCGCCGGTGTAGTTCTGCCAGTTGGTGTTGGTCGTGAAGCTGACCGCCGTGTTGAAGGCAAGGTCGGCCGGGACGCCGGGAAAGTTCATCGGGTTGAGCGGCAGCTTGTCCTGGAACCTCATCACCAGGTAGCTGAAGACGAGGCTCACGACCGTCACCGCCAGGACCGAGACGCCGTACTGGATCCAGGTCTGCTCCTTCTCCTCGTCGATGCCCATCAACCGGTACGTGCCGCGCTCGACCGGGCGCAGGACGGGGCTGAGGAAGACGCGCTCGCCCCTGAACACCTTCAGCAGGTATGGAGCCAGGAACCACGCCGCCACGGCCACGGCAAGGTAGGTGACGGCGGCGCCGATGATGTCGAGGACCACGGCTCTAGAAGCGCTCTGGGTAGAGCAGGGCCAGGAAGAGATACGCCGTGACGAGCAGCGCGACTACACCCGTGATGATGTACGGGATCTGCGCGGACATCAGGGCAGCTCCTCGAGGCCGCGGACGTAGATCAGG
>CAYWTI010000071.1:0-7690 GCA_964461175.1 uncultured Actinomycetes bacterium
AAGCGCAGGTTCAGGGCGTCCGCCGGCGGCAGCGACATGATCGCCGTGGCCAGCAACAGCCCGAGGATCAGCATCGCGAGGCCCAGGTGCACGAGCACGAGCCAGGACGCCAGCTCGTTCACGACCACCACCCCGCCGAGCGCGCCCTCGACGCCAATCACCACCAGCGATGCGGTGGCGAGCCAGGGAACGATCGGCCGGCTGCGCCTGAAGACGAGCCACGCAGCGACCACGGTCACGATCAGCAGTACACCCGTGATCGTGCCAACGGTGCGGTGCGAGTACTCGATGACCGAGTGGATGTCGGGCGCGGGGTACGGCCGGCCGTGGCACAGCGGCCAGTCCGGGCACCCCAGCCCCGATCCGGTGACGCGCACCACCCCGCCGAGCGCGATCTGCAGGTAGGCGAACAGCGCGGTCAGGAACGCGATGCGGCGGAAATTCGCGGCTGAAATCACTCAGCGGTGAGTCTACTGACTGATCAAAACCGACAGCTCGGCGGCCAGGACCGACTCGGTCAGCTGCCCGATCTGAACCCGATCCTCCGTGCCGTCGGCGCGCACGAACACCGTGGTGGGCAACGCCGCGACCCCGTAGGCGCGCCCCGCGGCCAGGTCGGTGTCCAACAGCGTCGGCCGGTGGATGCCGGCCGTGTCGAGGAACGCGCGCGCCGCGCCCGCCGGCTCGCCCTCGTCGACCAGTACGAGGACGACGTCGGAACGGCCGCCGACGGTCTTGTCGAGCATCGGCAGCTCGGCTTTGCACGGCGGGCAGTAGCTCGCCCAGAAGTTGATTACCAGCGCCTTGCCCGCGAGGTCGGAGAGCCGGACCGCCCCGCCCGAGGTGCTCGCCAGCGCGAAGTCTGGTGCCCGGCCGCGCGCCGCGGCCGGGGGTGGCTCGGAGCGCCCGATCGTGCTCAGCGCCTGCAGCACATCGGCGGCACCCCAGCCATCGCCGCCCTTCGCCAGCTCCTGGAGGCCGGCCGCGCTGAGCTGCGTCACGACCGAAGGAGGCACATCGCCGCCCACCTTCGGCACGCCGCGGTACACCAGGCGCACGTAGCCGTGTCGGTCGAGCAGGGCGAGGGTCGAGGTGTGAGTGTCGCCGGTCGCGAGCTCGACGCCGAACGGCTTCCAGAACGCCGCCACCTGCGCGGCCGAGCCTGTCGCGAACGTCCAGGTCGCGCCGGCCTGCCGGGCGTAAGTCGCGAGCACGCCAGGCGTATCTGTGCCGGGGTCGGTCGTGACCTCGACGAGCATGACGGATGCGTCCTTGTGCTTGGCGAGCTGCAGCAGCAGCGCGGTGTAGAGCGGGCACGTCTCGTGGCAGGTCGTGTGGAACGCCGCGATGACGACGTCCTTGCCGGCGATCGCGGCGAGGTCGAAGTGCCCGCCGGACTGGTCGACCAGGTCGAAGGCCGGCATGGGGACGAACTTGCCCGCCAGCTCGCCCAGCCCGAGGTTGACGTCGTCGTTCCCGGCGTAGGCGCCGGCTGGCAGCAGGCCGCTCGCGTCGAAGCCGAGCAGCAGCGGCTCGACCTGGCCGCTCGTGATCGTGACCGTCACCGCCGCCGCGTGGCCGCCGACCTGGACGCCGTCGTAGACCCCGGCCGGGACGCTCACCTCAAGCAGCTGGCGCTGATCCGGCGCGGCGGGCACGGCGCCCGAGACGTGGCCTACGCCCGACCACGCGCCCCGAATCCTGAGCTCCAGGGTGCTGTCGACGACCGTTGTCGGCGCCCGTCCGGACCCGATGACGACCAGGGTGCCGGTCGCGGCCTGCCCCTTCGGCACCACCCACAGGACGCCGACAGTGACGGCGGCGAAGACCGCCGCCGCGACCCAGAGGAACCTGCTCTGCGTCAGGACGCCACTGGCACCGGCGCTCCGCCGTAGCGCGCGGAGACGCGGTCGATGTACGCCGCGCACATGTCGGCGACGGCCTGGCTCTCGACCTGGATCACGTTCTCGGCGTTGCTTTCTCCGCTGTGCGAGAGGTTGAAGCTGCCGACGTAGGTGTAGTCGTCGGCGACGAGCATCTTCGCGTGCATGAAGTCATGCACGGTGCCGACGGCGTATGGAGTGGAACGCTTGGCGCCGAACGGGGCCGACGAGGTGATGGAGTGGAACGCCTGGATCTTCCACGACGCGCCGCCCTGGCTTGCCCACTGGTGCTGGACCTCGTCCATCTGCGTCGCATCGTACACACCGCTCACGGACACCTTCTTGCTGGCGCATGCCTCGGCCAGCGTGCCCAGGATCGGGCCCGACGTGATCACCGGCGAGCACACGCGCACGCGCTTTTCCGCCGAGGCGATGGAGCGCGACATCGCGTGCACGAGCTTGAGACTTCGTCCCGGACAGAAGTAAGGACGCAGCCGCGTGCCGTCGGCAAGTGCGGACCACGGCGACGAGATGCGCCCCGACACGGCGACGACCGGCCTGTCCCAGAGGCCCTGGAAGTTCGCCGCGAAATCGGCGGCGATCTCCGCCGAGTCGAGCGTCACCATCACGTTCTCTTCTCGGTTCCACGAGTCGTTGGTCCAGTTGGTCGAACCGGTCAAGACCGACGCGCCGTCACGCACGACGTACTTGTGATGCATCAGGTCGGGGACGCCGGGAACGGGCTTGACCTGCACCCCGGCTTGCTTCAGCCGGTCGACGAAGGCCCAGTCGATCTGCGGCGGCGGCGGCACGGGAATCGCCTGCGCATGGTCCTGGTTGAACATCAGGCGCACGGAGGCGCCGCGGCCGACGGCCGACTGGAACGACGTGAGCAGCGTGGTCGCAGGCACCTGCTCGAGCCGCAGGTCGTAGATGGCGATGTCGAGCGAGCGCGTCGCGCCGTCGAGGAACGAGGCCACGCGCTGCGACACGGCGTCGGCCGTCTGGCCGCCGTCGGTCATGAAGAAGAAGTCGAGCGGCCCGGCTATCGGCTCTCCGCCTTTGGTTCGCCGGTCTGCTCGCGCGGCCGGTCGGACACCTTGATGGGAAGCGGCCGCGTCGCGATCTCCGCCGCCTCTTCCGGGTCGTCGGTCAGGGTCATGAGCTTCAAATCTTCGGGCGCGATCGCGTCCGAGGCGAGCACATGCTCCTCGAGCCAGTCGAGAAGGCCCTGCCAGTACTCCGAGCCGAAAAGCACGATCGGGAAGTGCTCGATCTTGCCCGTCTGCGCCAGCGTCAGCGATTCGAACAGCTCGTCGAGCGTGCCAAAGCCGCCCGGGAAGATGACGAACCCGCGCGCGTACTTGACGAACATGTTCTTGCGCACGAAGAAGTAGCGGAACTCGACGCCAAGGTCGACGTAGGCGTTCAGCGACTGCTCATGCGGGAGCTCGATGTTGCAGCCGACCGACAGGCCGCCGGCCTCGTGCGCGCCCTTGTTGACCGCCTCCATGATCCCCGGGCCACCGCCCGTGATGACGGCGAAACCTCGCTGCGCGAGCGCGCGGCCGAGCTCCTCGCCCGCCTTGTAGAAAGGGTCGCTTCGCTTCGAACGCGCCGATCCGAACACTGTGACCGCGGGCCCGACCTCGTTCAGCGCGTCAAACCCCTCGACGAACTCCGAAAGGATGCGCAGCACGCGCCACGGGTCGGCGTGGTGGCTGAGCTCCTCGATCGCGCTTCGCTCGAGCAGCATGCGGTCGGCCGGCGCTTGCTCGGTCGGGACGACGAGGCGTCCTGCCCGCCGGCGGTCGCCGAGGTCCCGGCTCTCCGACCTCTTCATCAGCTGCCGGCGGTCGGAGGCATCTCGGGCGCGGTGTCGCTCTCCGAGGCGGCGTCGGCCGAACCGTTCGTGGCGACGGCAACCGGCTCGGCGTCGATCTCGGGCGTCAGCGAGACGCGCTTGCGTGACTTCTTCGTCGCCCTGTCCTCTCCGTTCGAGGCTACCGCGTCGGGCAACGCCGCCGTCGCGGGCTCGACGGCAGGCTGGGCATCCGACTCGCCGGCGGCCGGAAGCCCGCCTGGGGTCTCGGCATGACCGGGCATCTGCAGCAGCTCGTCGAGGTGCTTGCGGAGCGACGCCACCTCGGCCTCGAGCTCGTGCACGCGCCGGCGGTGGCGCATGTGCTCGGTGAAATGGTGGAGGCTGTTGAACCAGTGGAACAGCGTGCCGGCGACCAGCACGAGGCCGAGCGGCACGAGGACCACCGCCCAGAGCGGGACGCCGTGCACGTGGAACACCGACCATCCGAGATCGACGGGCGCCGTGTTCGAGTAGCCGAAAACGGTCGCTCCGACCCCCAGCGCCAGTCCGAAAACGAGCGCTGCGGCGAGAAGAAAACGCTGCCAGAGATGGCTCACGTCGGGCACCCGCCGAAGGTTACTCCGTTGCCCGGCGGGTGAATCCGCTTAACCGCGCTTGCCGTCCTCCAGGCGCTCGAGGAGAATCACCGGGATCTTTCGCGACGTCTTTTGCCGGTACTCCCAGAAGGTCGGGTTGACATCGGCGTGCTGCTTGTAGAGCCGCTCGTAGTCCGCCTCGTCCACGACCCTGGCGCGGGCCTGGAACTTCTCACCCTCCGCCTCCACGGTGACGACCGGGTGGGCCTGGAGGTTGTGGTACCAGCTCGGGTGCGTGGGCGACCCGCCCTTGGAGGCGACGATGACGTGGTGCTCGTCATCGCGGCTGTAGACAAGCGGGTTCTCACGCGTCTCGCCCGACTTGGCGCCCTTGGTGGTGAGGATCAGTACGTCGCGGCCCTTGAACGGGCCCTGGGTGGCCTTGCCGCCATGCTCGCGCAGGTCCTTGATGAGGTTGCGGTTGAAGTCGTGGAAGCTGCTGCTCATACACGTTTCCTACCGCGCCCGGCGCGGTTCTATTCGTTCCGCTTGAGCTCGGCGCAGGACCACGTCCCCTTCGCATGCTCGCCTCCGCCGAGGTCGGCGTCGACGCTCCCGGACTTCTCGTCCCTGCCGATCGTCATCGTGCCGGCGCCCGGCGTAGTCGAGCCGGTGTAGTCGCCGATCTGGAGGCGGAGGTTCGAGCCGGTCCCCAGGATGCTGCCCGCCGGGTAGTCGCCAGGCCCGGTGTACGTGCTGTTGACCTGGAGGTTGAAGTCGAGCTGTTTGCCGTTGAGCGTGCCGGTGATCGAGACGTTGTACTGCGTCTTCTGGTTGATAGCGCACGCCGTCTGGGCGCTCGTAAGGGTGCCGGCCTCAGGACCGGTGAAGACGATGTCGACGCCGGCCGCGCTCGAAGCAGGCGCGCCGCACTGGCCGCAAGCGGCCAGGGCGAGGCCGGCCACGAAGAGCACCACCGCCGCCCTGGTTGCTGGCATCTGAGCCAGCACAAGATAGCCGCGCGCTCAGCCGCCTATCGCCGCCGGCTCGCGAAACAGCGCGCCGAGGCCTGCCGCCCAGGCGGCCGCGTGCTCCTCCTCGCCCGCGTACAGGGCAGGCTCCTTGCTCAGCGTGACGAGGAAGCTCTCCGGCGGGACGACCATCTCGAAGCCCTTGCGCTCCAGGTGGATCGCTATCTCGCGCGCGGCCGAGCCCCACAGGAACCGCGGGCCCTTGACGCGCGTGTCGAAAGCCGCCGCCTTGACACCGTGAACGGGTTGGAGCTCGGTCAGAAACCGGCGCATGCCCGGGGTCACGCCGTGTGCCTGGGTGGGCGCGCCGATCACGACGAGGTCGATATCGGCGAACGCGGCTGACTTGCAGTCGGTGGCCGGCATCAGTCGCGCGTCGCCGAACGTGCCGAGACGGGTGGCGATGAGCTCGGCGATGTGCCGGGTGTTGCCGAACTGGGACTCGTAAAGGACGAGGCTTGTCATTCACTACCTCCGTGTCCATGACGCCACTCCCGCCTCGTTGAATCGAGGGCCATCTGGCCTCCCGCCGTCCGGTCCGCCCGGCCCTTGCGACAACGCCGGTGTCGGCGTGTAGTGAACCCGGAGGTGACTGATATGGCGACGGTTGCCCGCTTCATCGCGGTCGTCGCCGCGATGGCGGCGGCGATTCTCTACGTACTTATCGGCTTCCAGGTCCTCGCCATCGGCCGCTCGGCGCAGGGCGGCACGCCCGACCTGCTTGGTTTCGGCCTGGCCGCCGGCGGGTTCTACGCCGGCCTCGCCATCCTGCTGGCCCTTGCGAAGGGCCGTCTCGTGTGGATTCCAGTTGCCGCCGTCGACCTCGTCATCGTCATCGCCTACTTCGCGATGGCAAACCTCAGGGACCCCCAGTTCGAGGTCTGGGGGCTGACGGTCAAGGCCTTCCAGCTCGTCATGTTCGGCGCGCTCGTCTACCTCGCTTATCACGGCAGGCGCGCGCGAGGAGATCAGCAGTCATGGACACCCTTCTACAGGCGTACGCTCAATCCGTGAGCTCGGCGTGGTATCTGCCGATAGCGCTGACGCTGTTGATCGCCGCTTGCATCGCCCTCGGGTTGATGAGCGCCGACTCGCGGCGGGGCTTCGACGGCCGGCCGTCGAGCTACAAGGAGCGCTGGTTCATCCACTCGCGGAGAGACTAGGTCTAGCTCAGCGTCTTCGACATCATGATGTTGGTCGGCTCGTAGCCGAGCTTGTCGTACAGCGACCGGGCGCGTGTGTTGTGTCCGAAGACGTGCAGCCGGATGGTGTCGACTCCCAAGCGTCGAGCCTCGTCCTCGGCGGCGCGCATCGCCCCCTCGCCGTAGCCCCGCCGCCGGTGCGCCTCGTCGATCTCGAGGTTGTAGACGAACGCGTGCCGGCGCGGACGCTCGACGATCGCGACCCATAGCTGTCCGACGACCTGGCCGTCGTGGGCGCGCACTACCGACCACAGGTGATTGTTGGCCGTGCGTGGTCCGTCGGGGAGCAGCTTCTCGAACTCACTCCGGCTGTTCGCCAACGCCTCGTCCTTCGGCCAGCGGCCGGAGGCGATGTGCTCCTCGGCGTAGTCCGCGATGGCGCGCGGCAGCCAGGCCTGGTATTCGCCATCGGTCATCGGCCGGAGCTTTACCTCGTCCACGTTCGAGGTGTCCTCGCGGACCGCGCTAGAGCCTGAAGTAGCCAAAGGTGGCGGTCGCCAGCCCGATGAAGAGCAGGGCGATGCCAAGGATCACGAAGGTGAGCGGCCGGTACTGCTTGAGCCCGAATCTCTCCCGCATGAGCTCGTTGTGTTCGTGGCGATAGACGATCGAATGGACGCCGATGAGAACCACCGTGACGCCCAGCACGATCTGGGCGCTGGCCGCGACGACGTTCGATTGCGTCGTCTGCATGCCGACGACGGACGAGACGAAGATTCCGAGAAGGACGGCGTAGCTGGGCGCGTAGAGCGTGGGGTCGCGATGCAGCCTGAGGCGGTCGAGCACCCTTGAAGTTTCGCAGAGGCCTGGAACCGACCGCAATTGAGGCACTGCTAGCGCCGCTTCAGGGCCGGGTCAGGATCCAATTGGCTACGACCAGGAAGATGATGATGGCGGCGACCACACCGATGATCACGCAGCCCATCGTCGTCTGAGTCGGACTCGAGAATCCGCTTGGGGTCTGCTTGTCGGGCGGTCGAGCGATCAGTCGCTACCTGTCCTTTCAGCGCATCTTGAACGTCGCGCGACCATCGCGCTTTGTCGAATGGACGGCATGGCCGAGAGCACCAAACAGAAGTTGGTGGAGGCGGCGGGAGTTGAACCCGCGTCCGAAGCAGCTTCCTCCAGGACATCTACGAGCGTGTCCGAGATTTTGGTTCTCGCCTGGCGGCTC
>CAYWTI010000072.1:0-5588 GCA_964461175.1 uncultured Actinomycetes bacterium
CGACGCCCGTTACGTCGCGCCCGGCCCGGGTGGCCGGTGGCTGCTCGACCTCGCGGCGGCGAACGCGGCGCAGCTCGAGGCGGCGGGCGCCAAGGCGGTGTACGACATCGCCATGTGCACGAAGGAGAGCTACCTCTTTCCATCCCACCGCCGCATGCCGGACGGCACCCGGTTCGGCGCCATCGTCGCCCTGCGCTAGGTGACGGTCGCCGAGAACCTCGCCGGCGTGCGCGAGCGGATCGCGCGTGCGGGGGCCGACCCCGACAGTGTCGCCATCGTCGCAGTGACCAAGGGGTTTGGGCCGGAAGTGTGCCGCTCCGCTCTCGACGCGGGGTTGAAGGTCCTGGGCGAGAACCGCGTCCAGGAGGCGCTGGGCAAGATGGAGGTCGTCGAGGGTGCCCAGTGGCACCTAATCGGTCACCTGCAGACGAACAAGGTCAAGGCCGCGGCGGGTCGCTTCGCGCTGATCCACTCCATCGACTCGGCGCACCTGGCCGACGTCCTCGCACGCATCAACGTCGAGCAGAAGGTGCTGGTCGAGGTCAACGTCTCCAGGGAGCCGAACAAGAGCGGCGTCGACCCGGCGGCCGCGCCGGACCTGATCCAGGCCGTGGCGGAAATGCTCGACCTGCAGGGCGTGATGGGCATGGGGCCGCTGGCCGGCGACCCGCGCCCGGCGTTCGACGAGCTCCGCCGCATCCGCGACGCCGCTCAGGAACGGCTCGGCAGACCTCTCCCTATCCTTTCCATGGGTATGAGCGGGGACTTCGAGGTCGCGGTCGCGGCGGGCAGCACGATGCTGCGGCTCGGCCAAGTCCTGTTCGGCCCGAGACCGGCGGCCTGATGCCTCTCAGCTCGCCGATCGACCTCGTCATCCTGCTGATCCAGGTCTTCCTGATCATCGTCTTGATCCGCGTCGTCTTCTCGTTCGTCAGCCCCTTTCCGACCAACGCCATCTCGCGCATCGCGTGGCAGGTGACCGAGCCGGTGCTGGCGCCGATCCGACGCGTGCTGCCGCCCATGTCTGGCCTGGACCTGTCGCCGATGGTGGTGTGGATCGCGGCGCTGATCCTCATCAACCTGCTGAACAACGTCCGCTGACCCGAGCCCGGAGGGCTCACGGTAGAATCGAGCCTCAACTCGGCGACGACGGAGACAGTTAGGCCCGTCTGAGCGGTCGACAGAGAGCCCGGCACCAGCTGAGAGCCGGGCGGCCGATGGCGGAGCCGAGATCACTCCCGAGCCGAAACCTATGAGGGTCCGAGGTGGGTGCCTCGGGAACCTGGGTGGTACCGCGGGTCGTCAACGACTCGTCCCAGAGACCAAACCTGTGGAGCGAGCGTGTTCGAGAAGGTCGACCAGCGGGTCAGCTTCCCCGCCCTCGAGGTGGAGCTGATGCGGCGGTGGAAGGAGGAGGGGACGTTCCAGCGTTCGCTGGAGCTGCGCAACGGGCGCCCGCGCTTTGTCTTCTACGAGGGCCCGCCCACGGCGAACGGCAAGCCCGCGACGCACCACATCCTTGCCCGCGCGTTCAAGGACCTCTTCGGCCGCTACAAGACCATGAAGGGCTTCTACGTCGAGCGGAAGGCGGGCTGGGACACGCACGGCCTGCCGGTCGAGATCGAGGTGGAGAAGAAGCTCAACATCTCGGGCAAGTTCGCGATCGAGAACGAGATCGGCGTCGAGCGCTTCAACGAGCTGTGCCGGCAGAGCGTGTACGAGTACGTCGAGGACTGGCGCGCCTTCAGCGAACGCATGGCGTTCTGGCAGGACTACGACAACGCCTACTGGACGCTGACGCCGGAGTACATGCAGTCGGTCTGGTGGGCGCTCGGCGAGATGTGGAAGCAGGACCTCGTCTACAAGGGCTTTCGCGTGGCGCCGTACTGCACGCGCTGCGCCACGCCGCTGTCGAGCCACGAGCTCTCGCAGGGCTACCGCGACAACGTCCCCGATCCAAGCGTCTACATCCGGTTCCGGCTCAAGAAGGACCCGAGCACGTCGATCCTGGCGTGGACTACGACGCCGTGGACCCTTCCAGGCAACGTCGCCCTCGCCGTCGGCGCCGACGTCGACTACATAAAGGTGAGGGAGGGCGAGGAACACCTCATCCTCGCCGAGGGTAGGCTCGCGGTTCTGAAGGAGCCGCCCGACGTCGTCGAGCGGATGAAGGGCAGCGACCTGGTCGGCCTCGAGTACGAGCCGCTCTATCCGTACTCGGTGCCGGAGGAGGGCCGCGCCCAGTACGTCGTCGACGCGGACTTCGTCTCCATCGACGAAGGCACGGGCGTCGTCCACACGTCCGCGCTCTACGGCGTGGACGACCTGCGCCTGTGCCAGGAGAAGGGCATCCCGTTCAAGCACACCGTCGGGTTGGACGGCAAGTTCCTTCCCTACGTCGAAAGGTTTGCCGGCCTCCACGTGAAGGAGGCCGACCCGGTCATCACCGACGACCTGAAGCGTCGCGGCCTGCTCTACAAGGCGGAGACCATCCTGCACACCTATCCCGAGTGCTGGCGCTGCAAGACGCCGCTCGTCTACTACGCCCTCGACTCGTGGTACATCCGCACGACCGAGCGCAAGCAGGAGCTGCTGGCCAACAACAACTCGACGAACTGGGTGCCTGCGCACATCAAGACCGGGCGCATGGGCGACTGGCTCGAGAACAACATCGACTGGCAGTTCTCGAGGAGCCGCTACTGGGGCACGCCGGTGCCGATCTGGGTCTGCGATGGCTGCGGTGAGCAGCGGATCGTCACTTCGGCCGCGGAGCTGGGCCTGGCCGAGGACGCCGACCTGCACCGCCCGTACATCGACGCGGTGACGCTGAAGTGCGAGAAGTGTGGCGGCGTCATGCGGCGCGTGCCAGAGGTTCTCGACACATGGTTCGACTCGGGCTCGATGCCCTTCGCCCAGCGCGGCTATCCGCGCAAGGGCCGCGAGGAGTTCGACGAGACCTTTCCCGCCGACTTCATCTCCGAGGCGATCGACCAGACGCGCGGGTGGTTCTACACCCTGCTCGCCATCTCGACGCTCCTGTTCCGGAAGAACTCGTACCGGAACGTCATCTGCCTGGGCCATGTCGTCGACCCGACCGGCAAGAAGGCGTCCAAGTCGCGCGGCAACGTGCTCGACCCCAACTACCTGTTCGACACGTTCGGCTCGGACGCCGTGCGCTGGTACTTCTACACGTCGACGCAGGTCGGCGAGAACTACCGCACCGGCGATGCCGCGCTGCGCGAGACGGTGCAGCAGTTCTTCATCCCGCTGTGGAACTGCTTCTCGTTCTTCGTCACGTACGCGCGCCTCGACGGCTTCGACCCGAGCCGAGAGCAGCTGCCCCTCGCGCAGCGCCATGTGCTCGACCGCTGGCTGATGTCGAGGCTCTACAACCTGGTCAACGACGTCACGGTCGGCCTCGACGCGTACGACGCGGTCGAGCCCGCGCGGCGCATCCAGCGCTTCGTCGACGACCTCTCCAACTGGTACATCAGGCGTTCGCGGCGGCGGTTCTGGAAGTCGCAGTCGGACACGGACAAGCTCGCCGCCTACCAGACGCTGTACGAGGCTCTGCGCACAGTCGCCGCATTGATGGCGCCCTTCGCGCCGTTCACCTCGGACGCGATCTACCGCAACCTGTGCGACGGTCGCTCGGTGCACCTCGCCGACTTCCCAGAGTCGGTGGGCGCCGAGGACGCCGACGTCGAGGCGCAGATGACCCGTGCACGCCAGGCGGTCGAGGCCGGCCTTGCTGCGCGCGACGCGGCCCGGCTGAAGGTGCGCCAGCCGCTGGCGGGGATAGCGCTGCCGGGCGACGCGCTGCCCGAGGACGTCACCGCGATCATCCGCGACGAGCTGAACGTCAAGAGCGTCACGTTCGGCGCGCCCGAGCTCCAGCTCGACACCGAGATCACCGAGGAGCTGAAGCTCGAGGGGCTGGCGCGCGAGATAGTGCGCATCGTCAACGAGCGGCGCAAAAAGCTTGGGTTCAACGTCGAGGACCGGATCGACACCCGCTACGAGGCGGACGGCCTTCCGCTGCGGGCGCTCGCGCGCCACGCCGACTACGTCAAGACCGAGACGTTGTCGACCACGCTGAAGCCCGGGCGCGAAGATGGTTTCGACGGCGAGCTCTTCACCATCGAAGGCGAGCAGGTTTGGATCGCACTCAAGCGCGCATAACCGCCGGGCGCGTGATGTTCGTCCTCGTCGCGGTCGCGGTGTTCGCGCTCGACCGCATCACCAAGACGCTCGTCGCGGCCCAGATCCCCTTCGGCTCGGAGGTGCCCGTCGTCGACCACATCGTCGGCTTCACCAACGTCCACAACTCGGGCGCCGCGTTCGGGGTCGCCCCGGCGGGCGCGGGCATCTTCCTCGTCGCGTCCGTCGTCGTCGCGATCGGCCTCGCCGTCTACGTGTTCCGGAACCACGGCAGCGACTTCATGTATGCGGTGCTCGGGCTGATCATGGGCGGCACGGTCGGCAACGGCTACGAGCGTCTCGCGAACGGCACGGTGACCGACTGGATCAACTTCCATTTCTGGCCGGTGTTCAACGTCGCCGACTCGGCGGTCTCGATCGGCGTCGTCCTGATGATCGGCGCGTACGTCCTACGACGGCCCTCCGCCGGCTGACGGCCGCCGCGGCCGCGCCGCGGCTCGACCGCTTTCTCGCCGAGCAGTCGCCCGACCTCAGCCGTGCCGCCGCCGCGCGCCTGATCAAGGGCCATCTCGTCCTCGTCAACGGAAGGCCGGCCACGCCGTCGGACCGCGTCCTGGCCGGCGACCAGATCGACGTCGAGATCCCGGGGGCCTACGAAGCCGCCGCCGAGCCGGAGGCGATCCCGCTCGAGGTCGTGTACGAGGACGAAGACCTTGTCGTCGTCGACAAGCCGGCCGGGATGGTCGTCCACCCAGCGCCGGGGCACCAGTCCGGGACGCTGGTCCACGCGCTCCTCGGGCGTGGCGGCGCGTGGTCGGCGACGGGCGGCGCCGCCCGGCCCGGCATCGTCCACCGACTCGACAAGGGGACGTCGGGGTTGATCGTCGTGGCCCGCAACGACACCGCCCATCGCGCGCTCGCCGCCCAGCTCGGCGACCGGACGATGAGCCGCACCTACCTCGCCATCGCGCGGGGTCGGGTGAAGGCCGATGCGGGCGAGCTCGAGGGAGCGATCGGGCGCCACCCACGCGAGCGCAAGCGCATGGCTGTCGTCGCCGGCGGCCGGTTCGCACGCACCCGGTACGCGGTCGTCGAGCGGAGGCGAAACCATACGCTGTTGCGCTGTGAGCTCGACACCGGCCGCACGCACCAGATCCGCGTGCATCTGGCCGCGCTCGGTCACCCCGTCGCGGGCGACGCCGAGTACGGCGGCCGTGACGCCGGCGCCGAACGGCCGATGCTGCACGCCTGGCGGCTGCGGCTGCGCCATCCGCGGACCGGAGCGGAGATGAAATTCGAAGCGGCGCCTCCGCCCGACTTCGAAGCGTTCTGGAAGGCGGCGGATTGAATCGCGGGCTGCTGATCGTGATTTCCGGGCCGTCGGGCGTGGGCAAGGACACGGTCATCCGCCGGCTGCTCGAGATCGA
>CAYWTI010000073.1:0-3482 GCA_964461175.1 uncultured Actinomycetes bacterium
CATCTCGGTCACGTCGGCGCCCGACGAGAACGCGCGCCCGCTGCCCGTGAGGACCACAACCCGGACGGCGTCGTCGCGTTCGCACTGCTTGGTCGCCTCGCCGAGCTGCTTGCGTGTGAGCGCGCCGATCGCGTTCATCTTCTCGGGGCGGTTGAACCGGATCCATCCGATGCCGTTCTCGACCTCGAGGCCAATGTGGTTCTCGACTTCAGTCGCCATCGCTCACCGTCCTTTGAACACGCCTTTCCTCTTCTCGAGGAAGGCGCGCATGCCTTCTTTCTGATCTTCGGATGCGAACAGGAAATAGAAGCTCTTGCGCTCGCCCGCCAGGCCTTCCGACAGAGGCGTCTCGAACGCCTTGAGCACCGCCTCCTTGGCCATGCGGACGGCGAGCGGCGGCTTCGCCGCGAGCTCGCGCGCCACGCGCTTCGCCACCTCCACCGTCATCTCCGCCGGCACGACCTTGTTGACCACGCCGAGCTCGTAGGCCCGCTGGGCGGTGATCGCCGCGCCCGTCAGCATCGCCTCCATGGCCACGTACTTGCCGGTGGTCCGCGGCCACCGCTGGGTGCCGCCGGCGCCCGGGATGATGCCGAGATTGATCTCCGGCTGGCCAAACCGCGCCGTCTCGCCGGCGATGATGAGGTCGCACATCAGGGCGATCTCGCATCCACCTCCCAGCGCGTAGCCGTTGACCGCGGCGATGAGCGGCTTCTTGAAGCCGGCGAGCGGCGCCCACCGGCCGGTCTGGTCGCGAAGCAGCTGGTCGACGGGCCCCTGATCGGCCATGTCGGAGATATCGGCGCCTGCGGCGAAGACCCTCGGACCGCCGGTCAGGACCGCGGCGCGAATCGACTCGTCGCCATCCAGCTCGGACAGCGCGCCGGTGAGCTCGCCGATGAGCGCTGGGCTGAGCGCGTTCAGCACCTTCGGGCGGTTCAGCGTGATGGTCGCGATCGGCGCCTCGACTTCGACCTGGATGTGCTCGTACGCCATCGCGCTCCTATCATCTGTCAAATGCCGAGCCGCCGACTTCGGGACTCCTATGGCCGCGTCGCCGACGACCTGCGGATATCGGTCACCGATCGATGCAACTTCCGCTGCATCTACTGCATGCCCGCCGAAGGCCTGCACTGGCTGAAGCGCGAGGACATCCTCCGCTACGAGGAGATCGGCCGCCTGGCCCGGATCTTCGTCGAACGCTACGGCGTGCGCACGATCCGCATCACCGGCGGCGAGCCGCTCGTGCGGGTCAAGCTCGAGGAGCTGATCGGGATGATCAACGCGATCGACCCGACGCTGGACATCACCATGACGACCAACGGCGTGCTCCTCCGTCAGAAGGCCCGCATGCTCAAGGACGCCGGGCTGAAGCGGATCAACATCTCGCTCGACACGCTGCACATGGACCGGTTCGCCGATATGGCGCGGAGCGACGCGTACGCGCGTGTCATGGACGGCATCACGGCGGCGCGCGAAGCCGGCCTGTGGCCGATCAAGCTGAACATGGTCGTGATGAAGGGCAAGAACGACGACGAGGTCGTCGATTTCGCGCGGCTCGCTCGCGACGAGGGCTACGAGGTCCGGTTCATCGAGTTCATGCCGCTCGACGGCGACAACATCTGGACGAACGAGCAGGTCGTGCCGAGCCTGCGCATCCAGGAGCAGATCGAAGACCAGTTCCCGCTGGTCCCGTTCCACGACGAGCGTCCGGGACCGGCGACCCGCTACACGTTCGCGGACGGCGCCCCCGGAGGCCTCGGCTTCATCTCCTCGGTGAGCCAGGCGTTCTGCACGACGTGCAACCGCGTCCGGCTGACCGCCGAGGGCGGCCTGCGGACGTGCCTCTTCTCGCTGCACGAGACGCCGCTGCGCGAGCTGATGCGATCGGGCGTGTCCGACGACCACCTCGGGTCGGTGATCGAGACGGCGATCTGGCGCAAGGAAGAAGGGCACCTCATCAACAAGCCGGGGTTCGTCAAGCCGGCGAAGTCGATGTCCCAGATCGGCGGCTGACCCTCGAGCGCCCAAGGGCGCGAGCGCCGGCGGCGGCGCCCTTCGGTGCCCACCCAAGGGCGCGAGCGCCGGCGGTCGGCGGCTCGCCGGACGCCCTTAAGCTAGACCGCGTGCTCAAGCCCGACGAAGCCGTGCGGCCCTACACCGTCACCGAGGTCGCCAACGAGATCCGCCGCCAGCTCCGCCCGCTCACCGCCCTGCTCGTCAAGGGGGAAGTCAGCGGCATGAAGCGCGGCGCGTCTGGCCACTTCAACTTCTCCATCGGCGACGGCTACAGCAAGCTCGAGGCGGTGCTGTGGTCCGACGCCGCGCAGCGCGTCACGACCCTGCCGGAGGACGGCCAGGTGTTCATCTTCCGCGGCAAGGTCGACTTCTTCGGCAAGAACGGGCGGCTGAGCTTCGTCGTCGACCAGGTCGAGTTCGACGACGTCGGCAAGCTGCGCGCCCGGCTCGAGGAGCTGAAGCGCCGTCTCGAGCTCGAGGGCGCGTTCGACCCCGCGCGCAAACGCCGGCTGCCCTTCCTCCCGAGGACCGTCGCCCTCATCACGTCGCCGACGGGTGCCGTGATCAACGACCTGCAGGAGACGATCTGGGACCGCTATCCCAACATGGGCATCGTCGTCTACCCGGTGCAGGTGCAGGGCGGCGGCGCGCCGATGAGCGTCGCGCGCGCGCTGAAGCGATGCAACGCCGAACGCCTGGCCGATGTCATCGTCCTCGCGCGCGGCGGCGGGAGCTTCGAGGAGATGTACGCCTTCAACACCGAGCTCGTCGCGCGCGCGATCCTCGACTCGGCGCTTCCTGTCGTCACGGCGCTGGGCCACACCTCCGACCGCACGGTGGCCGACCTCGTCGGCGACGCCGAGTGCCGCACCCCCACCGAGGCCGGCGCTCGGGTGGTGCCCAAGAAGTCGGACCTCCTCGTTCACCTTCGCGAGCGCGCCCGGCGCCTCGACCGCGAGCTCGAGCGGCGCTTCAACGACGAGACCAACCGGCTCATGCGGGCCAGGGCCGCGATCGCGCGGCTGAGCCCGCAGCGGCAGCTCGAACGGCGTGAGCAGGGGATTCGAGAGCAGCGGCGCCGGCTCCACGCCGCGGTCACGCTGAGGCTCCACATGGCCGCCTCGAGGCTGGCCGCGACGGGAGGAGACGAGCGCATCCGGCGCGCGCTGGTCAACCGGTTCGGCCAGCACTCCCGCTGGCTCGACAGCCAGCGCCAGCGCCTGGTCGCGCTGAGTCCCGTCGCGGTCCTGACGCGCGGCTACAGCATCACGCGGGACGCCGCGACCGGCGTGATCCTCAGGGCGGCCGCCGACTCCGCGCCCAACCGCAAGGTGTCGATCCAGCTCGGCTCGGGCAGGCTGGGCGCGAAGGTCGAGGAGGTCGAGCCGTGAGCGAGGAGATGACCTACGAGGAGGCCGCGGAGAAGCTCGAGCAGACGCTCAAGAAGATGGAGTCGGACAAGC
>CAYWTI010000074.1:0-13574 GCA_964461175.1 uncultured Actinomycetes bacterium
CCGAAAGCTGCAGGTGCTCGGTCAGGCGCGTCGGGATACCGTCGGGACCCTGCCAGTGCGAGCCGTCGGCAAACCACGCCCAGACCGAGCCGATGATGCTCATCACGACCTCGCCCAGGGCAGGGCGACGCGCTGGCCGCCCGCGAGCATGAGATCGGCGGCGAGGGCGAGCGCGATCGAAAGGACGGTGGCGACGACGAGCGGCGAATGGAAGCTCTCCTGCAAGCCCTGGTTGATCAGCTGGCCGAGCCCGCCCAGGCCAATGACCGCCGTGATGGTGATGAGCCCGATGGTGGAGACGGTCGCGACGCGCAGGCCGGCGAAGATCGACGGCATGGCCAGCGGCATCTCGACGCGGAGGAGTCGAGCCATGGGCCGGTAGCCCATGCCGTCGGCCGCGTCGAGGACATCGCGCGGGACCGCGTCCAGGCCGACGACGACGTTGCGGATGAGGATCAGCACGTTGTAGCCGATCAGCGGGATCTCGGCCGTCGTCGTGGTGGCGATGCCGGTGAAGGGCACCAGGATGGCGAACAGCGCAAGCGAGGGGATGGTGTAGAAGGCGCCGAAGAAGCCGATGACCGGCAGCCTGAGGATCGAGCGCTGCGCGACCACGCCCAGCGGGAGCGCGATGACGAGCCCAAGGGCGAGCGCGATGACCGTGAGGACGATGTGCTGCTGCAGCGCGTCCCAGATGTAAGGGATGTGGCTCGACACCCAGTCCCAGTTGATCCACGGGTCGACCTCGTCCAGGAATAGCCGCCCAGCCATTCCGATACCGTAAACCGGCGTGATCCGCCTGGAAAACGTGAGCAAGCAGTTCGCGGGCGGATCCAACGCGGTGCGCGACCTTTCGCTCGAGATCCCCGACGGCGAGACGTGCGTTTTGATCGGTCCGTCAGGATGCGGCAAGACGACGACGCTGCGCATGATCAACCGCCTCATCGACCCCGACAGCGGGCGTGTCCTCGTGGATGGCGTCGACACGCGCGGCACCGACCCGGCGGAGCTCCGCCTGCGCATGGGCTACGTCATCCAGTCGACGGGCCTCTTCCCGCACATGACCGTCGGCGCCAACGTCGGCACCGTGCCGCGCCTGTGGAGGTGGGACCGCAAGCGAATCGCGGCGCGCGTCGACGAGCTGCTCGCGCTGGTCGGTCTCGATCCGGGCGAGTATCGCGACCGCTACCCGCACCAGCTGTCGGGCGGCCAGCGCCAGCGCGTCGGCTTTGCGCGCGCCCTGGCCGCCGACCCGCCCATCCTCTTGATGGACGAGCCTTTCGGCGCGGTCGACCGGATCACACGCGACCGCCTCCAGCAGGAGTTCATCGGCATCCAGCGCCGCATGCGCAAGACCGTGGTCTTCGTCACGCACGACATCGAGGAGGCGGTGCTGGTCGGCGACCGCATCTGCGTCCTGGAGATGCAGGCCCAGATCGCGCAGTACGACACGCCGGAAAAGATTCTTTCCCGGCCCGCGAGCGATTACGTCGTCGAGTTTCTCGGCCGCGAAAGAATCCCGTGGCTCGAACAGCTGCGCCGCGCCGGCGCCCAGGGCGGAGGTGAGCTTGCCGCAGGAGTTTGACGTCGTGTGTCTCGGCGGCGGTGTCGCGGGCGAGGCGATCGCGGGCGGCCTCGAGGGCAGCGGACTTTCGCTCGCGGTCGTGGAGCGCGAGCTGGTGGGCGGCGAATGTCCGTACTGGGGCTGCGTGCCCTCGAAGACTCTGCTGCGCTCAGGCGAGACACTCGCCGAGGCGGGGCGCGCGCGTGACCTCGCGGCCTCCCGCGTCGACTGGGACGTCGACTTCGCGAAGGTCTCCAAGCGCGTGCTGTGGATGGCCCGCGATCTCGACGACTCGCGGCCGGCCGCGGCGCTAGAGGCGACCGGCGCGAGGCTCTTCCGCGGCGCGGGCACGATGGTGGACCTGCGCACCATTAAGGTCGGCGCCGAGGAGCTGGTCGCGCGCCGAGCGGTCGTGATCGCGAACGGAGGCACCGCGGCGATCCCGCCCATCCAGGGTCTCGACAAGGTCGCGTACTGGACGAACCGCCAGGCCGCCGTCCCGCGCGAGCTGCCGCGGCGGCTGGTCGTGCTGGGCGGCGGCGCGGTGGGAATCGAGCTGGCGCAGGGTTTCGCCCGCCTGGGCTCGAAGGTGACCGTCGTCGAGGCGGCGCCGCGCTTTCTCGGCGCGGAGGAGCCGGAGGCCGGCGCGGCGCTGCTGCCGCACCTCCAGGCGGAGGGCATCGAGATCCACGTCGGCGACGCGTGCGTGGCCGTCGAGATGCAGGCCGACGACGTGGTCCTGCACCTGCAGTCGGGTGCGATCGTCGCCGGCGACCGCCTGCTCGTCGCCGCAGGCCGGAGGCCGAACTTCGAGGCGTGGAAACCCGCCGGGCTGGCGCAGACCGAGCGTGGGTGGCTGAAGGTCGACCCCGAGACCCTCGAGGCGCGCGACGGGATCTACGGCGCCGGCGACATCACGGGCATCGCGGGGTTCACTCACCTCGCGTACTACCACGGCCAGGTCGTGGCCCGCCGCCTGCGCGGCGAGGACGCGCGCGCGGACCACATCGCCATCCCGCGCGTGACCTACACCGACCCGGAGGTCGCTTCGGTGGGTCTGTCCGAGCACTCGGCGCGGGCGCAGGGCCTAGACGTGGTGGTCGCGACCACGGACCCTGGGGAGGCGGCCCGCGGGTACATCCACGACTTCCACGGCGGCGCGCTCAAGCTGGTCGCCGACCGGGCGCGCGGCCTGCTCGTCGGCGCGACGCTGGTGACGCCGCGGGCGGGCGAGATCCTCGGCGAGCTGGTGCTGGCGGTCAAGACGGCCACGCCCGTGCGGACGCTCGCCGACACGGTGCACCCCTACCCGGCGTTCAACCGCGTCCTGGGCGCGGCGTTCCAGGATCTCGCCTCCAAGGTGTCCTAGGAGTCGAGGGCGTTCTACGAGTGCCCGGATTTCTAGATTTGTAAAGGGGGCGTTGTATTCATGGTCATCTCCGTCAACGGATCACCGATCGTCCTGAACTGGGACTCGATCCTCTTGTGGGTCCTGGTCGGGCTGGTGGCCGGCTTCCTCGCCAGCCACCTCGTCGCCGGTCACGGCATGGGCCTGCTCGGTGACCTGGTGATCGGCATCCTGGGGGCGCTGTTCGGCGGCATCGTGCTCGCCGGGCTCTTGCACTTCCAGATCGCGATCGCCGGTCACCCGATCCTGAGCTCGATCGTCATGGCGTTCATCGGCGCCGCGATCCTGCTCATCATCTTCCGGCTGTTTGCCGGGCGCGGGGGTTACCGCCGCCGCGCGTTCTAGCGCAGGTTATGAGAGGGAACCCGGATGGTTCCCTCTTCATCGCCCGGGCGCTTCGCGCCGGGGCTGCTCTCCCTCCGGTATGCGGTGGGGAGTTGGTGTGCGACGCGAGCGCTGGCGTTCGCGCCCTTGAAGCCCATCGCAGAGGCGCGACTGCCGGCGTTCGCGCCTTGGAGCCGGCCCCTCAGGCCCGCACGGTCTCGAAGGTGAGGCGCACACGGAAACGGCTGAGGGCGGCGATGACGGGCGCGCCCAGGGCGACGACCATGACCGCGTTGCCGGCAGCGCGAAACGTGTCGTACGCGAGCGATGTAAGGACGTAGAACCGGCCGAAGTTCATGAGCGCGGTGGCGGGCGCGATTCCCGGCCACCAACCAAGCGTGGGGTTGCCGCGGAAGACCGGGACCCAGTCGGTCACGTCCATCAACGCGCCGAACACGTAGCCCATGACGACGCCGACCGCCGCAAGGATGGCGATGTCGCGCGGGCGCGGCGCGCCTCCGCTCCATTGCCCCGCGACCCCGGCGACGGCCCCCACCCATCCCACCGCGAACACCAGGTACGGCACCCACGGCCCCGCACCCGCGCCGAGCATGACCGAGACAAGGATCGACAGTGCGCCCGCCATGAACCCGAACGACGGGCCGAAGACGAAGCCCGCGCACAGGACCAGAAAGAAGATGGGGTTGAAGCCGCCGATGCCGACGATCACCGCCAGCCGCAGAGCGGCGTCGATCGCGGCGATCGCGGCAAGCAGAGCGATGGCGCGCGTGTCGAGCTGGCGCGTCCCCGCCTCGACCACGAAGAGCGCGGCCACGCACGCGAGCATCAACGCCCAGGCCGGCGTGTCCGCCGGCAGACCGGTGCCGAAGAAAGGCCAGCAGAACAGCGCGAGGCCGATCGTGGACACCAGGGCGACGGGCAGGAGCTTGCTCACAGCGGCACCACGTCGACGACGCGGTCGGCCAGCGCCTCGATGAGCGCGGTGTCGTGCGTCGCGAGCACGATCGCCGTGCCGCGCGCGCGCAGGCCGGAGACGACCGCGATCAGCGCCGCGCGCGCCCCGGCGTCCATCCCGCGCGTCGGCTCGTCGAGAAGCACAAGCGACGGCGTGCCGACCAGCACGGCCGCGAGCGCCGCGCGCTGCCGCTCGCCGGTGGAGAGGTCGCGCGGGTAGCGCCCCTCGACTGGCGACAAGCCGAGCGCCTTGAGAATGCCGTCGGGCGAGGCCTCGTCGCGCGCGCGCGCCAGGGTCAGCTCGACCTCCGCGCGGACCGTCGGGCGGTGCAGGAGCGCGGCCGGGTTCTGCGGCAGGTAGGCGACGCGGCCGGGCCGGCGCTCGACCTTGCCGGCGAGCGGCCGGAGAACGCCCGCCACCGTGCGCAGCACGGTCGTCTTGCCCGCGCCATTGGGGCCGCGGAGCGCGACCACCTCGCCCTCGCGGCCGGCGAGGTCGAAGGGTCCGGCGACCGCGCGGGCTCCGAATCCCACCACGGCCGACGACAGCGACCACGCGACCGCGCCGGGCACGTGGCCATTGCTGGCGGCGATGTCTACCGGCGCGGGGCGCCACGCCAGCGCCTCGAGTCGCTCGGCCCGGCCGCCGTCGACCGTGACCACCGATGAGGCAAGAGGCTGCATGCGCTCGACGCGGTGCTCCGACATGACGACCGCGCGCCCGCTCGCGACCAGGCGCGTCGCGGCGTCGAGCACCTGGGCCGCGCCGGCGGGGTCGAGCTGCGAGGTGGGCTCATCGAGGACGACGGTGTCCGGGCGCATGGCGAGCACCGAAGCGAGGGCGACACGCTGACGCTCGCCGCCGCTGAGCGTCGCGAGCTTGCGGTCCGCAAGGTGCGCCGCGCCGGCCTCGGCGAGGGCGTCGTCCACGCGTCCCGCCATCGCGCCGGGCGCGACGCCGAGGTTCTCGAGCCCGAACGCGACCTCGCGCTCGACCGTCTCGTAGACGGCCTGCAGCTCGGGGTCCTGGAAGACAAAGCCGACCGTGCGCGCGAGCACGCGCGTGGGCGTAGCGACGATGTCGAACCCGGCCGACTGTGCCGCGCCCGAGATGCGACCGCCGTGGAAGTGCGGCACGAGGCCGTTGAGGACGCGAAGCAGCGTCGACTTACCGCCACCGCTGGGTCCGACCACGAGCGTGAGGCCGCCGTCGAGCTCGAGCGAGACGTCGTCGAGCGCGGGCCTCGCGCGCCCGGGATACGTGTACGTGAGCCGCTTCAGGCGCGCCGTCGCCACGCGACCACCGGGACGAAGAGCAGGAGACATGCCGCTGCTGCGCGAGGGTCGACGGCGGGCAGCTGGAAAGTGGGGTAGGCGAACCAGTCGGCCGCCCATCCCTGCGTGCGGGCGAAGAGGAACAGCGCCACGGCGGCGCCCGAGGCGAGGACTACGGACCAGCCGGCGCGGTCCATGCCCGGCCGCGCGAAGGCGGTGCGCCGGCCCGAGCCGAATCCGCGCGCCTCCATCGACTCGGCAAGCTGGATCGAGCCCTCGGCGCTGGTGAGGACGACAGGAACGACGACCTCGGCCCATGTGGCCGGGCCGCGCGGGCGCCAGCCGCGCAGGCGCTGCGCCTCGCTGACCTCGGTGAAGGTGCGAGCGATCGCCGGCACGAGGTTGAGAGAGGCGGCGATGGCCGTGCCCGAGCGGGCGAGCACCGGCGGAAGGGCGTCCATCACCTCGTGCGGGGCGAGGAGGAGAGAGAAAGGCGCCGCGGCGAGGATCGCGGCCGCGATCGTCAGGCCGCCTGTGATCCCGAACGCGAGCGCCTCGAACGTGTACGGACCGCCGAGCGCGGGCACGGAGGCCGGCAGCGTGAAGAGGACGGTGGGCCCGAAGTGCGCGGAGGCGAAGTTGAGGAGCGCGTCGAAGGTGGCGATGAGGACCACGGCGACGAGCAGGCGGGTCATGCGCCGCAGCCCGACGCTCGCCGCCAGCGTGGCTAAGGCCGCCGCCACGACCGCGGCCTTGTACGCGGGGTTGGTCGTGACCAGCGCGATCACGACGCACGCGCCGCTCCACGCGGCGACGGCGCGGGCGTTCACGCGCTCACGCCTCCTTGGGAAGCGCGGGCGGGGATGGCGACGGGTCGGCGGTATAGCGCCAGCCAAGCGCTTCCTTGTCGTGAAGCGTGACCTGCGTGTAGCCGGTCTGGGCCTCCGCCCACGTCCCGCCGGCGTCGACGAACAGCACCCAGTTGGGTCCGCTGTCGGCGAAGCACTTGCTGTACTGCTGGGGCTCGTTGTCGACCTGGCAGACAGCCTTGCCGAAGCTGAACGTCTGGGCCTGGTACTCGACGCCCGATTTGTCCATCAAGGTCTGGCCGTCGATCGTGTCACCGCTGAAGCCCACGCACTTCTGGAGCGGAGCCCCGGCGCTAGCGAGGTGCTGGACGACGACGTACGCGTGATGCGGCGCCGAAGCGTCGACGCAGGAGCTGGTCGGGCTTGCGCTGCCCGCGCTTGGGGTCGCGCCGCAGGCTGCGGCGGTGGCGATGAGCAGGGCCAGTGTCGCGCTGGCCGCGATTGCGTGCTTGCGCACTTCGTACCTCCAGGCGGTCCGCCTTTCCCGCACGCGCCGCATGAAAGCCGACCGCCAGGAGCTTCCGTGCCGTTGCGCGCGGACGGGATTGCCGTTTCGGGCATTCAGGTCTCCTGGCTCGCGGATCGCCGCCTTCGCCCGGCCTTCCCGAGGCCTTGTGCCTCAGTGGCTCGTGTCGGGCGCAGACTCCTCGCTCACAGTTGCGCGACAGCTCCGGTCTCTCACCGGATTCCCTTGGTGCCCTGCCCGAATGTTAGTCGCGGCGGCGTTCGGCCGTGAGCTGCAGGTAGCCGGTCTTGCGCACGACGGGCATGGCGAAGTCGAAGACGTCGGCGCGCAGCGAGAGGTCGAGGTCGGTCCTGGGAAAGCCCGGCCACGTCCCGCTCATCGCGCGCCGGTAGCGCTCGCTCGCGCGGAACGACTCGAGCAGCGCGTCGAGGTCGGGTTTCTCGTCGCCGCGCGCCAGCGCCTCCATGAAGCGCGCGCACGCGTGGTCCTCAGGATGATCCGCGGACGCGATCAGGGTCAGGTCGCGAGGCCGTCTTAACAGGCAGGCTTGAATCGTCGCGGTCGCCACCACCAGACTCGCGGCGAAGATGTCCGCGCTCTCCACCTCCGCGGCGACCTGCGTGCCGGCGGTCGACCGCTGGACCAGTATCTTGCCGTCGAGGTCCGTCTCGCGAATCTTCGTCGGCGAGTTGCTGATGGGGATGCCCTCGACCGGCAGCGCCTCCTCCTCGGCGCAGATCACGGCGTCGTCTGTGCGCTCTGCGAGCGCGCGCGCCTCGGCGACCGTGCGCACGAGCCTGCACTCGCGCGCGCCGCCCGCGAGGGCGTAAGCGCTCACGGTGAAGGACCGCAGCACGTCGATGACGACGACCGTGCCCCGAGCCTCGCGCGCGCCTTCGATGCCGGTGGCGTGGATGATGTTCACGTGCCAGCACCCAACGTGGGCGAACAGCCGCGTGCCTTCGGCTTCGAGCAGATCGCGGACTGCGGGTCGATGCGCGTCGTCGGCCTGCGGCTCCAGGCGGGCCAGCGCGTGCCCGAGCACCGCAACGCGATCCCCGTCGCGTTGATCGTGACCGGTGGGCGCCTGCACTTCGACGACGGCTCACAGTCGGGCGACGTCGCGGCGGGAGAGATGCTGCTGATCAATCCTGGCGAGCGGCACACGTACCGCGCCGACGTCGCGACGTCTGCGTACCTCGTGTTCGCCGGCCTGCCCGGGGTGCGAAGCCGCACGTGGACGCTACGCCGCCGGCCGTAGGGACCATCACGCGGCGTTCCAGAGGGCGATCACGCGGCCGTGCCCGCCGTTGTCGGCGCGCAGGATGCTGAGCGTGGCGACGTCGAGGTAGAGGCCCGCGGCGACCTCGATGCCGGCGCCGATCCACGCCACCGCGACGGCGCGGAGGATGTGGCCGTGAGCGAAGGCAAGCGCGCGCTGAGCGCCCGCGCCGGTCGCGAGGTCGATGAACGCCTGCGCGCGGGCGTAGACCTGCGCAGGCGTTTCGCCGCCGGGGCACCCATCCCTGTACAGCTCCCAGCCGGGATCGGACTCCCGGATCTGCGCGGTGGTCAGCCCCTCGTAGCGGCCGTAGTCCACCTCGCGGAGTAGGTCGGTGATGTCGGGGTGCGGGAAGCCCGCGAGCTCGGCGGTGCGTCGCGCCCGCTGCATGGGGCTCGAGTAGACGGCGTCGAAGTGGATGCCGTGGAACCGAGAGGCCAGGGCGCGCGCCCGCTCCTCGCCGCGCGACGTGAGCGCCAGGTCGGTGCTGCCGGTGTGCCGTCCGGACAGGCTCCACTCCGTCTCCCCATGGCGGGCGAGGTAGAGGTCGAAGCTCAGGCCGGCTTGCCCATCATCTCCGGCCGGCCGGAGCGAAGCGAGCGGCCCGCGCTCTCGATCACAGCGCCGGCGCGGACGCGCTGCCCCGGCCGGACGCACACAAGACCCACGGCGGCCTGGCCGCCCTGCGGCTTGAGCGCGTCGTTGACGGCCGCGAGCACGCGGTTCGCCGCGTGCGCGGTGCCGGCGACGTCAGTGTCGGGAAGGATGGCGAGCAGCTGCGGAGGCGTGCGCCCGAGGACACCTGGAGTGTCGACGTCACGCACCGTGCCCGCGAGGGCGGCGGCCATCGCCTTCAGCGCCTCGTCGGCGGGCAGCGATCCGTTGGCCTCGATGAGCAGCACGCCAAGGTTGCGCTGATAGCGGTGCGCGCGCGCGAGCTCGTCCTCGAGCACCGGACGCACGAAGCGGTCGTTGAAGAGACCGGTGATGCGGTCGACGATGTGCAGCGGCTCGGCCTGCGGGTCGTCGGCCCTCACACCGCACGAGGAGCAGAAGACGGCGCCGTGCGGAAGAGGCGATCCGCATGCTTGGCAGGTCTGCGCCTCGGGCCGCCGGCGCAGGAAATCGCCAATCGGCATTCGGTAAAGCCTATCAGTCGTGTTCGACATCGCCCTCCGCAGCCCTTAACAGGATGGATTGTGGTTCGCTGCCTCGAATCCTAAGCTCGGACGCGATGTCCAGGATGCATCGGCACGGACGGAGACGAACTCGGGGCGCGGGCGCCTCAGCCGACGGCGGCGGCGGGCGTCGACAGCCACGCGTCGGCCCACTCGCCCACGGCCGCGAGCACGGGCTCGAGCGCACGACCTCGCGAGGTGAGGCGATAGCTCACGCGCACGGGCGGTCCCGGGTCGACGAGGCGCTCGACGATGCCCTCGGTCTCGAGCTCGCGCAGACGCTCCGTGAGCACGCGGTCGCTGATCCCGGGTATGCCCGCGAGCAGCTGGTTGAAGCGAGCCGGTGCCGGGACGAGCGCCTTGACCACCGCTCCGGTCCAGCGCTTGCCTATCAGCTCTATCGCGCGCTGAAAGGACGCGCTGTAGTCAAGGCCCCCTCCCACCATGGGCGAGATTCTATGCGGTATCGGCAGTCACGGAAAGGGACCCACCCGCCTTTTCCACAAGAAAATTCTTCGCGCCACAATCAAGGTCCGCCGTCCCTTCGGGGCGGGCCATACGAGGGCTTGGAATTGTTGAGCCTCGACGGATCATCGAGCCGGCCATGGAGCTGAACGGGAAGGTCGTCGTCGTCACGGGCGCGGCCCGCGGAATCGGCCGCGCGCTCGCCACTCGCTTCGCGGCCGAGCCGACAAAGGCGGTCGTCGCCGTCGACATCGACGGGGATGGCGCCGCGAGCGTGGCCGCGCACATCGGAGCGACTTCCATGCGGTGCGACGTGAGTCACGAAGACGATGTCGCGCGCCTGATCCACGACGTCGAGAGCGAGCACGGTCGCATCGACGTCTTCTGCTCGAACGCGGGCATCGCGGTCGCGGGTGGGCCGGAGGCCGAGGATGCGGACTGGCAGCGCATATGGGAAGTCAACGTGATGTCGCACGTCTACGTCGCGCGACATCTCATCCCTCGCATGCTTGCGCGCCGCGAGGGTTACATCGTGGGCACCGTGTCCGCGGCCGGCCTGCTCAACCACA
Organism: uncultured Actinomycetes bacterium; assembly: GCA_964461175.1. Lineage (GTDB taxonomy): Bacteria > Chloroflexota > Dormibacteria > Dormibacterales > Dormibacteraceae > 40CM-4-65-16. Next base: position 10,376 of record CAYWTI010000074.1, read on the forward strand.
TCTTCGCAGCACCCTATGGCGTCACCAAGGCCGCGGCACTGAGCTTGTTCGAGTGGCTCGCCATCGCCCACGGCGACGAAGGCATCCGGGTCTCGTGCCTGTGCCCGCAAGGCGTGAAGACCGACATGCTCGCGGCCGAGACCCGGCAGCTGGGCATGTCCTTCCTCGGCGCCGGCGCGCTCGAGCCAGAGGCGGTGGCGCAGGCCGTGGTCGAGGGCATCGCCGCCGAGCGATTCCTCATCCTGCCCCATCCCGAGGTCGCCGAGTACGTGCGCCGCAAGGCCGGCGACTACGATCGCTGGCTTCGCGGCATGCGCCGGCTCCGCGCGAACCTGCTGGAGGCGGCGCGCTGAGACCGCTGCGCTGGCTTGCCCTGGTCGCGGGCATCGCGCTGGCCGTGCTGGCCGTCGCGGCGGTCACGCGCGTCGCCGATACGAGGGAAGGCCTGGTCGCCGAGATCGTCACCCTGTTCGCCGGCGGAGCGGCGGTGGGGCTCCTGATCTACGCGTTCGTCGCCCGGCCCGACTTCCGGCCGCGGCCGGCGGCTCCGCCGCCCGCGAAAGCGACGGACGGACGGCCCACGCGGCGCGACCTGGGCGTCGGCGTGGGTGGTCTCGTGCTCGCGGTGGTGCTCCTGGCCGGCCTGTCGGTGAGCGGCGGCGCCCTGTGGGCCGGCCTGGGTTTCGCGCTCCTACTGCCGATGATCGCGGGCTCCGTCTACCTCTGCGTCCGGTTCCTCAGGTCTTCGCCGTGAGGGCAAGGATCTCGCCGACGAGGTAGAGCGACCCGCAGACGAGCACGTTGCCGTCCACGCCCGCAAGCGCGCGTGCGCGGTCGAGAGCCGCGTCGGCCGGCCGCGCGACCTCCGCGCCCTCGCCCCAGGTCCGCGCGAGCACATCGGGCGCGATCGCGTGGCCGTGGGCGCTCGCCGGCTCGGTGAAGACGACGGCATCGGGTCGCAGCGTGCGCAGCGCGCCGAGGATCTCGACGGGGTCGCGCTCGCTGAGCATGGCGAACACCGCGACCAGGCGTTCGGAGCCGATGAGCGCGCGCAGGGTCTTGCCCGCCTTCGTCATCGCGGCGGGGTTGTGCCCGCCGTCGAGAATCACGCGCGGTTGCGCGCCCACGACCTGCAGCCTGCCCGGCCAGCGCGTCGCGGCAAGGCCCTCGCGCACGGCGTGCGGGTCGCGAACCCCGAGCCTGTGCGCAGCGGCGACGGCGAGCGCGGCGTTCCTCGGCTGGTAGTCGCCCACGAGCGGCAGATGCAGGTCGCGGTGCTCGAAGCCCGGCCCGGTGACGGACATGGTGTGGCCCTCCCAGCCGAGCGACCGTGCCTCGACTGCGATCTCGTAGCCGAGGCGCCACAGCGAGCCGAACTCCGACGCGACGCGGTCCTCAACGATCGCCAGGGCCTCACCCTCACAGCCGGTGAGCGCCATGTCACCCGGCTTGATGATCGCCGCCTTCTCGCGCGCGATCTCGGGGATGGTGCCGCCGAGGTACTTCTGGTGGTCGAGGTCGACGTTGGTGACCACGGCCACGCCGAGGTCGAGCGCGTTGGTCGCGTCGAGGCGGCCGCCGAGCCCCACCTCGCACACCAGCAGGTCCACGCGCGGCGCGAGAAACGCGATGGCCATCGCGGTCAGCATCTCGAACTCGGTCGCGGGCCCCATCTCGGCGGCGACTCCCTCAAGCGCGGGCATGATGTCCTCGAGCGCGCCGGCGAACTCGTCCTCGCCGATCGCGCGGCCGTCCACCTCGATGCGCTCGGTGTACGAGATGAGGTGAGGCTTCGGCATGAAGCCGACGCGGTGCCCCGCGGCGCGCAGGATCGAGGCGAGGCACGCACCCGTCGACCCCTTCCCGTTGGTGCCCGCGATGAGGGCGCCGCGCATATCGCGGTCCGGGGCGCCGAGCGCATCGAGGATCGCGCGGGTCCGCTCGGTGCCGAGCTTCATCGCGAAGCGGCCCTGGCGGGAGATGAACTCGAGCGCCTGCTCGTATGTCAACGGCACTCAGCCGCGGCGGCGGACCTCCGCCTCGTAGGTGTTCTTGATCAGCATCGCGCGGGTCATCGGCCCCACACCGCCCGGGTTCGGGGTGAGCCATCCCGCGACCTCCTCGACGCCGGGACCGAGGTCACCCACCTGGCGGCCGCCCTCCCAGTTGGTGCTCACGTCGACGACCGCGGCGCCACGCTTGATCATGTCGCGCGAGATGAGCCCGGCGCGGCCGGCCGCCGCGACCAGGATGTCGGCGCCGCGGACGTGCGCCGCGAGGTCGCGCGTGCGTGTGTGGCACAGAGTGACGGATGCGTTGCGCTTGAGCAGCAGAAGGGCGACCGGCTTGCCGACGAGGTTGCTGCGCCCGACTACGACCGCGTCCGCGCCTTCGATGGTGACGCCCGAACGGACGAGCAGCTCGATGATGCCGGCGGGCGTGCATGGCTCGACGCCGCCCGGCCAGCCGAGGGCGACCATACCGGCGTTGACGGGGTGAAAGCCGTCGACGTCCTTCACAGGGTCGAGGGCGAGGACGACCCGCCTCATGTCGATCTGCTTCGGCGTCGGCTGCTGGATGAGGATGCCGCTCACCCGCTCGTCGGCGTTGAGCCGCTCGGTAAGCGCGAGCAGCTCCTCGGTCGTCGTCTCCGCCGGCAGGCGGTGGTCCTCGGACTCGATGCCGACCTTGTGGGCGTTGCTCTGCTTCAGCTCGACGTACTTCGCCGACGCCGGGTCGCCGCCGACCAGGACGGTCGCGAGCCGCGGCCGGCTGCCTCCCTTCGCGATCCTCGCGGCCACGGCCGCGCCGACCTCGTCGTAGATCTGGCGCGCGACCGCTTTGCCGTCGAGGACTCGCGCCGTCACTCGAGACCCACCTCCGCGCGGGCGGCGGCCGTGAACGTGCGCATCACGTCGCGGACGTCGAGGCCGCGCTCACGCGCGATCCGCCGGCAGTCCTCGTACTCGGGCGCGACGTCGACCGCGCGGCCGTCGATCTCCTTGACCTTGCCGCGCGCCACACCGCGCGCGGTGCGGACCTCGATCCGGCGCCGGCCGGCGCGCACGCGGCCGGCGCGCGACACGCGGATGCCGAGTGTCGTGCTGCGACGCAGCAGCAGCTCGCTGAGGACGCCCGCGAGCTCGGGCGGCGACATGACCGTGACGATGTGGCCCGACCGGCCTTTCTTCATCAGGGC
>CAYWTI010000075.1:0-5811 GCA_964461175.1 uncultured Actinomycetes bacterium
CCGCGCCCGAGGTCAGATGACAGTTGAAGCGCAGCCAGTCACCGGCGCTGTTGTAGCCCTCGCGCTCCCACTGCCCGCTCTGGGCGAACTGGACCGCGAAGGCGGCGAAGTCGAGCTCGAGCTTGTCGATGGTGCCGCGCAGGGCGACCAGGAGGAGGCCGAGATCGATCTCTTCGTCCACACGAACAGTCTACAAACATCCGTACGAATAGTCCACTAAAAACATGTTAATTTATATTGTTCGCCAGCCAATCCCGGGCCACCAGGGCCCACCCCCACCACCCCCTTCATAGTCCGTCCGTTTTGCCGGCAACCAGCACCGGAACCTGCTTCGCCAACCCAGGGACCGGATACGCGCCAAACACCGCAAGCCCGGAACCTCGCAGCATCCCGTTCAGCTCGTCCCGCTCCCGGAACCGCCGCAGCCTGAACACCCGTCGGAGGTACTTCATCCACCCCGTCGCCACGAAGTCGGCGAGCAGCCACCTCCCGTCGGGCGCCATCACCCTCCCCACCTCAGCGATCCCCGCCTGCTGGTCCGCCCAGTGGTGAAACGTCATCGAGCTGAACACGAGGTCAAAGCTCCCGTCCGGAAACGGCAACTTCTCCGCCGTCGCCTGCGTGAAGGTCACTGCCATCCCGGCGGGCGCCATCGCCCGCGCCTGGGCGGCCATCGACGGCGCCGCGTCGACGCCCTCGAGCCGCGCCCCGGGAAACACGCCCGACAGCGCGCGGAGGAGGCGACCGGTCCCGCATCCGACGTCGAGGATCGCCCGCGCCTCGGGGCGCTCGCGCCTGGCCACCTCGACCATGGTCTGGTGCACTGGCTCGAAGACCAGGCGCTGCAGGTACGAGCGCTCATACGTCGCCGCCCAGCGGTCGAACCGGTCGACGTCGTTGGCCATTCGGGCCCAGACTAGACTCTCAACGAGCATGCCTGAGGGGGTGGTTTCCAGGCGCACCGCGAGGCGGTCCCGCCGCGCGCCGGGACGGGCGATGATCTCCTCCGACCGCATCGCCACGCGCGTGCGCCGGCTCGGCCACGAGATCTCCGAGGTCTACGCCGGCAGCGAGACCCCCCTCGTCCTCGTCGCCATCCTCAAGGGCGCCACCGTCTTCGCCGCCGACCTACTGCGCAGCCTATCCATCCCCGCCGAGCTCGAATTCGTGCGCGCCGCAAGCTACGGCGCGGGAACGAAGAGCACCGGCCGGGTGAAGATCGCGCACATGGTCGAGGGCTCGCTCGCGGGCCGCAACGTGCTCCTGGTCGAGGACATCGTGGATTCGGGCCGCACCATCCACACGATCCTCAAGCGCTTCCGCCGCATGCGGCCCGCCTCACTTCGCGTCGTCGCGCTCCTCGACCGCCCGGCTCGGCGCGAGATCCCGGTCCACATCGACTTCACAGGCTTCGTCATCCCCGACCGCTTCGTCATCGGCTACGGCCTCGACTACGCCGGCCTCTACCGCGAGCTGCCCGGCATCTACGCCCTCAGCTAGACCACGGCCTCGACGATTCCAAACGGATCGCCCCGCTCGACGCGCGTCAGGCGCAAACCGGCCGCCGAGAACAGCGCCGCGTACTCGTCAGGCGTGCGCTCGCGGCCACCGAACAACACCATCATGTGCAGGTCCGTCATCACGGAGTTCAGCTTCGCTGGGTCGGCGTCGAATTGCTCCGGCAGGACCCGTTCGACGATGAGCACGCGCCCCTCCGTGTGCATCGCCGCGCGGCAGGCAGCCAGGATGCGCACCGCGTCCCCGTCGTCCCAGTCGTGCAGGATGTCCTTCAGCAGATAGACGTCGCCGCCGGGCACCGCCTTGAAGAAATCGGCCTCGACGATCTCGCAGCGGTCCAGCACACCTTGCTCAGCCAGGTATGCACGCGCTTCGGTCAGGCCGGCGGCGAGATCACACACGATCCCTCGCGCCTGAGGATGCGCGCGCAGGACCGCGGCCAGCAGCCCCCCTTTCCCGCCGCCCACGTCGACGACCGTGACCGCGCCCGCGAAGTTGCCGGCGGACACCACGAACATCCCCGCCGCCCGCGAGTTCGCCGCCATCGACTCGTTGAAGCGCGTCGCGAACTCGTCGTCGGCCGCGATGGTGTCCCACAGCGTCCCGCCGTACGCGAGTGAGTGGCCCGTCGCGCCGGTCCGGAGCGTCTCCACGAAGTGCTCCCATGCCCGATAGCTCTGCGGGAAGTGCATCATCGCCAGCGCCCGTCGCGAGCCGGGGACTCCCTCCCGGAACACGTCCCCGACCTCGGTGTTGGCGTACGTCCCGTCCACCTCGGAAACGACGCCTAGCGCGGTCAGGCCCCGCAGCAGCCTACGCGCGCGGTCGGGGTCAAGGCCCGTGCGCTGGGCGACGTCGGCCGCCGGCAAGGGGCCGTCCGCCAGGAAGTCGGGGACGTGCAGCGCGACCGCCGCGTGCACGATCTGCGACGCGCGGAAGCCGTTGACGAGCTCGAACGCGCGGTCGCTCGGTCTCAGTAGCTGGCGACCGGCCTCGGCGCCGGCTTCAGGAAGTCGACCACCTCTTCGCGGTCGTCCCACATCACCGTCGTCCGCTGCGGCTCGGTGCGGGCGACGATCTTGCCCCCGCGAAGCACGAGCTTGCGGGGCGCGATCAGGCGGATGGCGTCGATCTCGGTGGGCGCCGCGAACGCGCAGAGATCGGCGCGGCAGCCCGGGAGAAGGCCGTACTTCTCCAGCCCCAGCGCGCTCGCGGGGTTCCACGTGACCATGTCCATCAGGGTCCGCAGCTCGGAATGCCCCGACATCTGGCCGTAGTGCGCAAGGACGAAGGCCGCCTGCATCGGATCTGCGTAGCCCAGCGGGTACCACGGGTCCATGACGGAGTCGTGGCCGATGCACACGTTGACGCCCGCCGACAGGAGCTCCTTGACGCGTGTGTGGCCGCGGCGGATCGGGTAGTGGTCGAACCGGCCCTGCAGCGTCGCGTTGTCGAGCGGGTTGGTGACCATGTGCATGTTCGCCCGCTTGAGGTTGTTGATCAGCCGGTACGCGTAGGCGTTGTTGTACGAATGCATCGCGGTGGTGTGCGACGCCGTGACGCGGCCGCCCATGCCGAGGCGGATCGTCTCCGCCGCCATCACCTCGACGAAACGCGAGTGGTCGTCGTCGGTCTCGTCGCAGTGGATGTCGACGCGCAGCCCTTTGTTCGCGGCCAGCGCGAAAGCGAACTTCACCGAGTCGACGCCGTACTCGCGCGTCAGCTCGAAGTGAGGGATCGCGCCGACCACGTCGACGCCCAGGTCGACGGCCTTGCGCATCAGGTTCTCGCCGTCCTCGAACGAGAAGATCCCCTGCTGGGGGAAGGCGACGAGCTGGAGCGTCATCTGGTCGCCGATCTCCTGCCTCAGCTCGACGAGGGCGCGGACCGCGCGCAGCTCCGGGTCGCACACGTCGACATGCGAGCGCACGAACTGGACTCCATTGGCCAGCTGCCAGCGCAAGACGGTGCGGACGCGCTGCTTGACGTCGTCGACGGTCAGGCTTTTCACGCGCTCGCCCCAGATGGCGATGCCCTCGAACAGCGAGCCGGTCTCGTTCTGACGGGGCTCGCCGACCGTGAGCACGGCGTCGAGGTGGATGTGCGGCTCGACCAGCGCCGGCGTCACGAGCGCGCCACCGAGGTCGATCGTCTGCTGCGCCTCCGGCTCGAGCTCGCTGATCAGGCCGTCCTTGATGCCGATCTCGCGGGTCTCGATCTCGCCCGGCAGCCGGGCGCCGCGCAGCAGCAAATCCAACATTCGACGGAATCCTAGTCCAGCCTTAAACTTCCGGCGTAGCCTGCCGTCCGACGCTTTTTCGAGGGGGAAGCGCCTATGCAGTCAATCGAGGAGATCGAAAAACACGTACCCATCCGTGAGGGCGAATACGGGGAGCGAGTCGCCACCGTAGAGCCCGGTGGTGTGGAATTCATCTCCCACACCGAGCGTCACGGCAAGCCGATCGACCTGTTCTGGACCTGGCTGTCCCCGAACCTCGAGTTCGCCACCGTCTTCGTAGGCGTCCTCGGGGTCGCGGTCTTCGGCCTCAGCTTCTGGGAGACGGCGCTGGCCATCGTCATCGGCAGCGCGCTCGGATCGGCGACGCACTGGGTCCTCTCGTCGTGGGGACCGAAGTTCGGCGTCCCGATGATGGTCGAGAGCCGAGGCGCGTTCGGCTTCCTCGGCAACATCCTGCCCGCCGGCCTCAACGCCTTCACGGGCTCCATCGGCTGGTTCATCGTCAACAGCGTCAGCGGCGCTTTCGCCCTGCTCGCCCTGTTCAACCTGGGACCGTCGTGGTTCTGGCTTGGGTTCCTCATCATCGTGGTGGCCCAGGTTCTCGCCGCGACGTTCGGCCACAACTTCATCCACCTGTTCGAGCGCTTCGCGCTGCCGCTGCTCGGCGTCGTGTTCATCCTCGCGACGGTATTCATCTTCTCGCACGCCAACGTCGGCGCCGGAGCGGCCCCCGGTACGAACCACTTCGCCTCCTTCACGCTCCTGCTCACGGCGACGTTCGGATACGCGGCCGGCTGGAACCCGTACGCGGCCGACTACACCCGCTACCTCCCGCCCACCGTCAACCGCCAGGCTGTCGGCATGTGGGCCGCGCTCGGCGTGTTCGTCTCCTGCGTCGTCATCGAGCTCGCGGGCGCGGCGCTCGCGACCGTCGCGGGCACCAAGTGGGGCCCGAACGATATCCCGACCGTGCAGCTCTCGGTGGCGATGCCGAGCTGGCTGTACTACCTCACGCTCCTGTGCATCGCTGTCGGCGCCGTCTGCGCCAACGCGATCAACATCTACAGCGGCACGATGTCCCTCGTCGCGATCGGCATTCGCGAGATGGGCATGACGCTCCGCCAGCGCCGCGCCGTGCTCGCCGTCGCGGCCGGCGTGCTCGGCTACATTATCGGACTCGTCGGCCAGGCAAACGTCGGCCCGGGCAGCAAGTACGAGTCCTTCCTTCTGCTGATCAGCTACTGGATCGGCTGCTGGCTGGCGGTCGTCTTCGTCGACTACTGGATCCGCAAGGGCGACTACGGCGACGAGTCGCTCTTCTTCAACACGCACTACCAGCGCTGGCAGGGTTTCGCCGCCATGGCCATCGGGCTGATCGTGTCCGTCGGCCTCTTCGGCAACGTCTACGGCGTGTACGTCGGTCCGATCCCGAACGGAAACGCGGGGATCGGCGACATCACGTTCTTCGTCGGCTTCATCCTGACCGGCGTCCTCTACTACGCCTTCTCGATGGTGGGCGGGCGCGCGCGCGTTGACATGGCGGGCTCGAGAGCCGCCTAGCCGTCTAGCAGCAACCGACAGCGCCGCCGCCTTGTTGGCGGCGGCGCTATTTTTATGCCCGCATGGACGTCGAGATCAAGGTCGGGAACCTGCGCTTCGTCGCCCGCCTGGAGACGGACGCGGCGCCGAAGACGTGCCACGCCTTCCAGGGCATGCTGCCGCTCGAGGCGCAGCTCATCCAGGCGCGCTGGAGCGGCGAGGCGGCGTGGATCCCGTTCGGCGAGCTCGACCTCGGCCTCGGGTATGAGAACCACACGAGCCATCCCGCGCCCGGCCAGCTTCTCCTCTACCCCGGCGGCCTCAGCGAGACGGAGATCCTTTTCCCGTACGGCGCCACGCTCTTCGCCAGCAAGATGGGGCAGCTCGCGGGCAACCATTTCGCGACGATCTACGACGGCAACGACCGTCTGAAGGACCTCGGCGAGGTCGTGCTGTGGCGCGGGGCGCAGGAGATCAGCTTCACGGCGCTCGGCTGATGTGAGCCTCGCCGATAC
>CAYWTI010000076.1:0-2195 GCA_964461175.1 uncultured Actinomycetes bacterium
ACCGCGCGGCCCAGGCGGACCACCTTCCGCGCCACCGCGTTGCGGAGCAGCGAGAAGTAGGCGGAGCGGCCGCGCGGGTTGCCGAGCAGCCTTCCACGCGATCCGAAGTAGATGCCGAGCAGCTCGCTCAGCTGACAGCAGGGCCGCGCGGGTAGAAGCCCCGCCATCTCGTTCTTGACGTCCGCCGAGAACGAAATCGCGTGTACCTCCAGGAGGTTTATTCCAACCTCCCCCCTTTGCCTTCGAGTCTAACGCGTGAGGAGCGGCGCACAGTCGAAATAACTCGTGTCGCGCGACAATGACGGGTGATGCCGCAGATGCGGATGATCGAGGCCGTCCGGGCGGCGATCACCGAGGAGATGGAGCGCGACGAAAACGTCCTCGTCATCGGCGAGGACGTCGGCCGCAAGGGCGGGGTCTTCGGCGCCACGGATGGGCTTTACGACCGGTTCGGCGAGGCGCGAGTCCTGGACACGCCGCTGGCCGAGGGCGGCATCGTCGGCGTTGCCATCGGCGCGGCGCTGAACGGCCTGCGCCCGATCGCCGAGATCCAGTTCGCCGACTTCATCCACCCGGCCTTCGACCAGATCGTCAGCGAGGCGGCGCGCACGCGGTATCGCACGAACGGCGACTGGTCCGTGCCCATGGTGATCCGCGCGCCGTTCGGGGGCGGCGTCCACGGCGGCCTCTACCACTCGCAGTCGGTCGAGGCGTTCTACGCCCACGTGCCGGGGATCAAGGTCATCGTCCCGAGCATGCCCTCCGACGCGCACGGCCTGCTCAAGTCGGCCGTCCGGGATCCGGACCCGGTCCTCTTCCTCGAGCACAAGAAGGTCTACCGCCTGGTCACCGAGGACGTACCGGCTGGCGACCACGTGCTCGAGATCGGCCCGGCCGCGGTGCGCCGCGAGGGTTCGAACCTGAGCTGCTTCGCGTGGGGCCTGATGACCCACCTCTGCCTGGAGGCGGCGTCGGAGCTTGAGGCCGAGGGCGTGAGCGTCGAGGTCGTCGACCTGAGGACGCTGGCGCCGCTCGACCGAGACACGATCCTCGCCTCGGTGCGCAAGACGGGCAAGGCCATGGTCGTGTACGAGGACAACCTCAGCGGCGGGTTCGGAGCCGAGGTTGCGGCCATCATCTCCGAGCACGCGTTCGACGATCTCGACGGCCCGGTCGTACGCGTCGCCGCGCCCGATATCCCCGGCATGCCCTTCAACACGCCGCAGGAGGATTTCTTCATGCCGAGCCCGGCCAAGATCGCGGAGGCGATGCGCAAGCTTGCCGCCTACTAAGCGCGCAGCCAGGCCGCGTCCGCCGGTTCACGTGCCGGCGATCTCGCAGGCCGAGTACGCCGATCGGCGTGCCAGCGTCGCCGCCGGCATGGAGGCCGCGGGCCTCGACGCCATGTGCGTCTTCTACCCGGCGCGGGTCGCATACCTGACCGGCTTCCACCACATCCCGACGGAGCGGCCGATCGCGCTGGTCATCGGCTCGAGCGGCGAGTCGGCCCTGGTCGTGCCGGCGGTCGAAAAGGAGCACGCCGAGGCCGGGACGACCGTCGACCAGGTGCGCGTCTACTTCGAGTACCCGGGCTCCGAGCACCCGATGGAGTCGGTCGCCGAGGTGCTGACGGAGATGCGCGCGCGGGCCGAGCGGACGGGCGCAGACCACGACGGGTACGTGCCCTACTGGGGCTACCGCGGCCCGCGGCTCAGCGACCTGACGGGCGTCGAGCCCTTCGACGCCGAGATGATCGTCGAGTCCCTGCGCCGTGTGAAGTCGAAGACCGAGCTCGAGTGCATCCAGCTCAGCTGCGACTGGGGGGTGCGCGGCCACCGGCGCATGCAGGGGGCGATCGAGGCCGGCAAGACCGAGATGGAGTGCTACACGCCGCCGGCTACCCAGACGCTGTTCGAGATGGTGCGCGAGATGCCGGGCTGGAGGCCGCGCGGCAACGACGACACCGGCTTCATCGCCATGTTCGTCGCCGGCCGGTCGACCGCGATGCCGCACGGCTTCGTCAAAGGCCACGGCATCCAGCCGGGCGACGTCCTCGTCAGCGGCGCGGGCGCGAACATCGACGGCTACCACAGCGAGCTCGAGCGCACGATGATCGTCGGCGAGCCGTCGCCCGAGCAGGAGAAGGCCTTCGCGGCGATGCTCGCGCTGCAGACGCGCGCCATCGAGGTCATGGC
>CAYWTI010000077.1:0-7449 GCA_964461175.1 uncultured Actinomycetes bacterium
CTTCCACGCCGAGCGCCGGCGCAAGAGCGCCGCCGAAGGCGCGGCGATCGCCGAGGCACAGCAGGCAGCCGAGGCGGCGGTCATCGAGGTCGTGCGTCGCCTTGCCGGCGCCGAGATCAAGGACGGCGTGCTGTGGGCTGATGGAACGCCGCTCACCTCGGAGCGGCTCTACGCCGCGGCGCAGCAGGTGCTTGCGGAGAAGGGATTCACGTGCCCGGACATGATCATCGCCGGCTCGCCGGGCTGCGCCGTCCCGCACTACCGCGGCGAGGGCCCCATCGCGGCCAACGCGCCGGTGATCATCGACATCTTTCCATCTGGACGCGGCAGCCACTTCCACGGCGACCTGACGCGCACCGTAGTCGTCGGCGACGTCGGCGACGAGGTGAGGCGAATGCACGCAGCCGTCCTGCAGGCGCTGGACGCGGGCATCGAGACGATCGCCGCGGGCGTCCCCGCGCAGGACCCGCACCGCACGGTGTGCCAGGTCCTCGTCGACCGTGGTTACGCGACCACGACGCAGGGCTTCGAGGGCACCGACGGCGCCGCGAAGCTGAACCACAGCACCGGCCACGGCGTCGGCCTCGAGATCCACGAGGAGCCAAAGCTGCGCGAGGGCGCCACCTACCCGCTGGAAGAGGGCGACGTCGTCACCGTAGAGCCCGGCCTCTATCTGATGGGCCTGGGCGGAGTTCGGATCGAGGACACCGGCATGGTCGTCGCGGGCGGCTTCCGGAACTTCACGACCCTGACACGGAGCCTTAACCCAAGGGATTACCTCTAGGCGACCTTCTACCCTAGCCGCAGTGGAAGACAGGGAGACCCTCGGCCAGCGGATCCGGCGGATCCGGACGCAGCAGGGTTTGAGCCTCGCCAAGGTCGTGGGCACGGACGTCAGCCGCGCCTTCCTGAACCAGGTCGAGATGGGCAAGGCGCGGCCGTCGATCCGCGTGCTCCGGATCCTCGCCGAGCGCCTCGGCACCGAGGTCGAGTACCTGCTCGAAGGCCGCCAGGCCGGCATCGAGCGCGAGCTCGCGCTCGAGAAGGGCCGCGTCCTGCTCCTGCGCGGCGAGCCGAAGCGCGCGCTGCTCGCGCTCAAGCCCGCGATCGCCTCCTACGACTGGCCGCTCGGCACCGACGCGCGCCTTGCCCAGGCGGAGGCGCTGATGGCGCTCGGCCGCAAGGACGAGGCGGTCGCCGTGCTTGCCCGCGAGCGCAACGAGATCGAGCTGCGCAACGACCACCACCGGCGCGAGCGCATGCAGCTCATCGAGCGCGGAAAGCGGTTCACGTTCGCGGACGATCCGGTGGACCGCCACCTGCGCATGGCGGATCGTGCGCAGCGCGCCGGCGCCGGCCATGACGAGCTCGAGCACTACCGCGCCGCGCGGGTCCTGCTCGAGGCCGGGTTGGAGGCTAAAGGCCCGACGGGAACGTGAACGCCGGAGGCTTGAAGGTCGGCGACGGGTTGATCGCGATCGTGATCACCTCGTGCGACTTGAGGGTGATCGCGCGCGGATCGCCCGAATACACCTGCGGCCCCTTGCCGTCCTGGAGATCGATGTAGGTCACGACCTTGTCGTTCGGGCCGATCGTGAAGCTCGAAACGTGGGTGGAGTCGAGCTTCTCGGGTCCCCTGCCGTTCGCCTGGCTCCAGGCATTCCAGACGTCGAAGAACTGGCCGACAGTGAACGTCTGGCTGGCCGGCGACTCGATATGGATGATGTTCTTGTCCTGCGCGTGGACGTGCAGCCAGTAGTAGCAGCTGACGTTGCCCGCCGAGTCCATCTGGATACCTGCGTTGTCGGGCAGGTTGACGACGTGGTCCTGGTACACGATCTGGAGCGCCGAGTGGTAGTGGACCTGCGTGTGCTCGAGCTGGTCGCACGGGATGCCGGACACCGTCTCGGGCGCCGGGCCCGGGCGGTTCAGGTACACGATCATCGCCACCATCGCGATCGCGAGCACGGCGAGGATGCTGCCGACCACGATCGGAAGCAGCGGCACGCCCGAGCCGCTCTTCGGGCGCACGAGCTGGCGGCGGCCGGACTTGCCCCGTAGGGCAGGCGACGACGTTCGGGAGCGGTTCTTGGGAGCCATCTCGTGCGGCCTGTAGAATACCGACCAGACCTTTCTGGCCTCGGCCGGTGGCGTCCCGCCTCCGTTCGACCGGGGCCTGAGCCCACAGGAAGGAGGTTCCCGGTTGCGGGACTACGAAGTTCTCTACATCGTCCGTGCGGACGTCGACGACGACAAGGTGCAGGACGCCGTCAAGCGCGTGAACACGCTCATCGAGCGTTCCGGCGGCACACCCGAGCGCACAAACCTATGGGGCAAGCGCAAGCTCGCCTACGAGGTCAAGCACCAGAAGGAAGGATCGTACGTGCTCCAGGACTTCCAGCTCGACCCCGTCCGGGTGCCCGAGCTCGAGGCGTCGCTGAAGATCACCGAGGAGGTGCTGCGGCACCTGATCGTGCGCAAGCCCGAGAAGGCCGCCGTGACCGCCGTGGCGCCGCCGCCCACGGACGGTGCGACCGAGATGCCCGCGGCGGAACCTGACAAGACGGCGCGCCCGGTGCGCCGGCCGGATCGTGAGGATCGGGAGGAGTCATAGATGTCGAACCTCAACAAGGCGCTTCTGATCGGCCGCCTGACCAAAGACCCCGAGATGCGCTACACGCCGAGCGGCACCGCGGTCACGAACTTCAGCATCGCCACCAACCGCTGGTCGAGCGGCCCTGACGGCGAGCGGAAGGAGTTCACCGACTACCACAACATCGTCGCCTACAACGCCGGCAAGCGGAACCTGGCCGAGATCGTCGCCCAGTACACGCGCAAAGGCGCGCTGGTCTTCATCGAGGGCCGCATCCAGACCCGTTCGTGGGAGGGCCAGGACGGCCAGAAGCGGCGCACGACCGAGATCATTGCCAACGACGTCCAGTTCCTCGACAGCCGCAGCGGCGGCGGCGCGGGCGCTGGGACCGGCGGCGACGGCATGGCCGCGCGTGGCAGCCGTGCCGGGCAGACCGATGAAATCCCCGCTCCGGACGACGTCGCGCGGGACGTCGACCCGGACGAGATCCCCTTTTAGGAGTCGACGAACATGGCAGTCAACCGTCCATCCGGACCCCGCGAGGAGCGCTCCGACCGCCCCGGCGGCCAGGGCGGGCCGCGCGGCCCGAAGCGCCAGCATCGCAAGGTCTGCGCCTTCTGCGTGGAGAAGATCGACTACATCGACTACAAGGAGATCTCGAGGCTGCGGCGCTTCGTGAGCGACCGGGGAAAGATCCTCCCGCGTCGCGTCACGGGTACGTGCGCACGCCACCAGCGACCGCTGACGACGGCGCTGGAGCGGGCGCGGTCCATTGCGCTGCTGCCCTACACAACCGAGCTTCGCTAGGGCAAACTTGACGGCGCCGCCGAAACCCCGTACTGGAGCACGCCCATGAGTTTCTCGACGCAGCTTCGAATCCCGGGACCGACGCCGCTGCCTGAGCGGATCGTGCGCAGCATGAATCGGCCGATGATCGACCACCGCGGCACGGAGTTCGCGGCCATCCTCTCCGAGGTCACGGCCGGCGCGAAGCGCGTCTTCAAGACCAAGAACGACCTGCTGCTGCTCACGAGCTCGGGCACCGGCGGCCTCGAATCCGCCGTCGCCAACCTGGTGTCGCCGGGCGACGAGGTCGTGGCCGCGCTGTGCGGCAACTTCGGCGAGCGCTTCGCCGCCCTCGCGGCGGCTTACGGCGCCGACGTCGTGCGGCTCGAGTCGGAGTGGGGCCAGCCCGTCGACCCTGACGACCTCGCGGTCGTCCTGCGCCGGCACCCGAAGGCGCGCGTGGTCCTGCTGACCCACAACGAGACGTCAACCGGCCTGACCAACCCGCTGCGCGAGCTGGCGCGGGCCGCCCGCGAAGCCGACCGCATCGTCGTCGTGGACGGCGTGAGCTCGATCAGCTCCATCGACATCGAGACCGACGCTTGGGGCATCGACGTGGCGGTCAGCGGCTCGCAGAAGGGATGGATGGCGCCGCCCGGGATCGCGCTCGTGAGCGTCAGCGAGCGGGCGTGGGCGCAGCAGGCCCAGGCCCGATCGCCGAGGTTCTACTTCGACTGGAAAGAGGCGAAGACCTGGGCGGACAAAGGCCAGACGCCCTTCACGCCCGCCATCCCGGTCGCGTTCGCCATGCAGGAAGGGCTGCGCATGCTCGAGGAGGAAGGCCTCGCCAACGTCTACGCCCGCCACGCGCGGCTGGCGCGGGCGACGCAGGCGGGACTCGAGGCGTTGGGCTTCACGCTGTACGCCCGCGAGGGATACCGCTCGAACACTGTCACGTCCGCCGTGCCTCCGCCCGGCGTCGACGTGGCCGCGCTGCGCAAGCTGCTCGACACGAAGTACGGCGTTGTCATCGCCGGCGGCCAGGGAAAGATGACGGGCAAGATGGTCCGCGTCGGCCACCTCGGCGCGGTCGCCGAGGGCGACGTCGTCCAGGTGATGTGGGCGATGGAGCAGGCGCTCGAGGAGCTCGACGTGGCGCCGGCTGAAGCTCGCGGCGTGGCGGCGGTGACCTCGTCCCTCCAGGGGGTCCCCGCCGCCGCCCGCTAGCATCGGGGCCAGCAGTGCCGAAGATCCTCGTCGCCGACCCGCTCGCCGAGGACGGTCTGGATCGCCTGCGCCGCGCCGGTGAGGTGACCGTCGTCTCCAAGCTGGCGGAGCCGGAGCTGGTCGACCGTATCCCGGCGTTCGATGCGCTGGTCGTGCGCAGCGAGACGCGCGTGACGGCGCCGATCATCGAGGCGGGGGCCAGGCTGCGCGTCATCGGCCGTGCCGGAGTGGGCGTCGACAACATCGACGTCGCGGCCGCGACGCGCCGCGGCATCCTGGTCGTCAACGCGCCGCGAGGCAACATCGTCGCCGCGGCCGAGCACACCATGGCGCTCTTGTTTGCGCTCGCGCGGTGGGTGCCGCAAGCGGACGCGTCGGTGAAGCGCGGCGAGTGGACGCGGGCGAGGTTTCTCGGCACCGAGATCCGGGGCAAGACGCTGGGCGTCGTCGGGCTCGGCAACGTCGGCTCCGAGGTTGCCAAGCGCGCGCACGGCGTGGAGATGGACGTCATCGCCTTCGACCCCGTCGTCTCCGTCGAACGTGCCGAGCTTTTCAACGTCTCCCTGGTCACGCTCGAGGAGCTGCTCGAGCGCGCGGACTTCGTCACCCTGCACGTGCCGCTCGTCGAAGCGAACCGTCACCTCATCGGCGCCGCGCAGCTCGCGCGCATGAAGCCGGGCGCGCGTCTCATCAACGCCGCGCGCGGCGGCATCGTCGACGAGGCGGCGCTGGCCGAAGCGCTGTCGTCTGGCAGGCTGGCCGCCGCCGCCGCTGACGTCTTCGAGACGGAACCGCCGGGCGAGAACGCGCTGCTCGCGCTGCCCAACTTCATCGCCACTCCGCACATCGCCGCGTCCACGGTCGAGGCGCAGGTGTCGGTGGCGTTCGACGTCGCCGAGGAGGTGGCCGCGGTTCTTGCGGGCGACCTGCCGCGGTTCGCCGTCAACGCCCCGGCGCTGCCGCCCGAGGAGCTGGCCTACCTGCGGCCGTTCGCCGACCTGACCGAGCGCCTGGCCGCGCTGCACGCGCAGCTCTTCGGCGGCCGCACGTCGGCGATCGAGCTCGACTTCGAGGGCGAGCTCGCCGAGCACGATGTCAACCTCCTGATCGCGGCCGCGATCAAGGGAGTGCTGCAACCCTTCACCGAGGAGCGGATCAACGCCGTCAACGCGCGCCTAATCGCCTCGGCGCGCGGCATCCGGGTGGTCGAACGGCGAAGCCGCGCGCACTCCAGCTACGCGAGCCTGCTCACGGTGCGCATGCAGGAGCACGAGATCGCCGGCACAGTGATCATGGGCGAGCTGCGCGCAGTGCGCATCGACTCGTTTCGGGTCGACCTCGTCCCCGACGGCCGGTTTCTCGTCAGCCGGCACGAAGACAGGCCCGGGGTCGTGGGCAAGGTCGGCAGCATCCTCGGCGAGCACGACGTGAACATCGCCAGCATGCAGGTCGGGCGCGACGCGCCGAGGGGCAACGCGATGATGATCCTGGCCGTCGACGACCGGGTCGCGCCGCAGCTGCTCGACCGGTTGCGCGAGGTCGACGGGATGGCCGACCTGCGCTACGTCGAGCTCGGGATGGACGCCCACGGCTGACATCCGCCCGTTTCCGGGTACCCGCTACCACCTCGCCACCGCGGGCGATATGTCCGACCTCGTCGCGCCGCCGTACGACGTGCTCACGGAAAAGGACGTCGACATGTACCGGGCGCGATCGCCCTACAACGTCGTCCACCTGACGCGGCCGGGGGCCGACTACGAGGGCGCGGCGCGCACGTTGAGGCAATGGCTCGACGAGAAGGTGCTCGTCATGGAGCCGCCGTCGATGTACGTGCACGAGGTCGAGTTCGACGGCCGCGTGCGCCGCGACCTGATCGCTTCGCTCCGCCTGCAGCCGTACTCCGACGCCGTGGTGCTGCCGCACGAGCGCACCCATCGCGGGCCGAAGGAGGACCGCCTCGCGCTTCTGCGCGCGACGCGGGTCGCGCTCGAACCGCTGTGGTTCGTCTACGAGGGCGCGGGCAGCGGTGTGCCGGCGACGCTCGAGCAGGTCGTCGCGCGCGCCCCGGCGGTGTCGTTCGCCGGCCCCGAAAGCACCCGGCACCGGCTTTGGGTGATCTCGGACCCGGCCATCCACGCCTCGATCGCCGCCGCGATTGCCGAACGGCAGGTCCTGATCGCCGACGGCCACCACCGCTACGAGACCGCGCTCGCGTATGCCGACGAGGCCGGGGCCGGGCCCGACGACCCGGCGCGCTTCACGCTCGCGCTGCTGACGGACATCGCCGATCCGGGCCTGGCCGTCCTGCCGACGCACCGGGTCATGAAGGCGGGGATCGCGGTGACGGGCGGCGAGCCGGCGGGCTCGCTGGAGGAGACGCTCGCCGGGCTGCGCGGACGGGTGGCCGCGGGCGAGTACCGCGACCACCGGTTCCAGGTCCTGCCGCTCGAGGGCGAGGTGCCGGTGGTGGAGCTGCATCGCCAGGTCATCGACAACCTCCTCGGGAAGAGGAGTGCCGAGGAGCTGCTGCTCTACACCCGCGACGCCCGTCAGGCGGTCGAGTGGGTGGACGAAGGCTCCGGCGTGGCAGCCTTCTTCCTCGACACCCCCGACCTGGCGCAGGTTTTGCGCCTTGCCCGGGAAGGGAAGACTCTTCCCCAGAAAGCGACGTATTTCCACCCGAAGCCTCCGTCCGGGATGGTGTTCGACCGGCTGGAAAGAGTTCGACGTTTATAGTTAGGAACCCAAAAAGAGTGCCCATTTATGGTTATCGCTGCACCAGCTGCGGCCACGAGTTTGAGATCCATCAGAAGGTCTCGGCCGAGCCGCTGACGGTCTGCCCC
>CAYWTI010000078.1:0-9383 GCA_964461175.1 uncultured Actinomycetes bacterium
CCCGAGGAGCCCTTCCGGCACGACGATGCTGGGCGGCACGAAGTTCGTGCTCGCTGCGCCCGATGTGCCGTCGAACATCATCGAGGGCTTGCCGCCTGTGTTGTGCGTGAGGGTGACGGAGATGCACAGCGAGCCGCCCGCCGGGATGACGAGCGCCGCCTGGCTTGCGCTCGTGGTCACGGTCAGCGGGCTCGTCGTGTTGGCGGTGTTCGCCCCGTAGGTCGAGGTCCAGGTGCTCGGCGCGTTGGGCACGGTGGCCGCGAAACCTGCGCAGCTCGCCGTCGCCGAAACGCCGGCGGTGATGCTGACCACGTCGCTGGTCGAACCCGAGCCGCCCGTCCAGTACATGGTGAAGGCCCAGGTCCCGGCCGCGACCGTCTGCGCGGGCAGGTTCGTCCAACCCCACGTCGTGGTGACGCCGCCGGCCTGCGACTGGATCTGGCAGGCGGTCGTGCGCGTGCCGACGTTCGAGTCGAAGCCGCCGGCAGTGCAGCCCGGGGCGGTCCCGGTGCCGTGGAGGTAGAGCGGATTGCCGGCCGCGCTGACCGTCGGGGCCTTGGTGGAGGCGACCGCGATGCCGGCGAAGATGAGCGCGAGCACGCCGATCGCGAACCAGCCGATCCATCGCGAGCGGCGCACGATCCGCTGGGGTGTCGCCACCGGAACGCGCACCGGGGCAGGAGCGGATCGCCTCTGCACGCCGGAGCGCTTGCCGGCCAGCCAGCGCCGAAGCATGTAGAGCCGGCGGAGGTGGCGGACGTTGTCCGTGACGCGGCCCGTCTTGGGCGTCCGGAACCACGGGCCCTCGTCCTTGCTGACCAGGCCCTTCAGGGCGGCCCATCCCTGGAAGGGCACCAAAGCGAACGACAGAACGACCGCCCCGAAGACGCCCTGCACATCGCGGGCGGGCGCCTCTTCGAGGATCAACCCGCCGAGGTTCATCAGCGGCAGGGCGAAGATGTTCGAGAAGAGGAGCGACCAGCCCAGCAGCGCCGTCCAGCCCGGCACGTGGGCGTGGAAGACGACCTCCGAGACGAGCCAGCTCAGCGAGCCCGCGACGAACAGCGCGGCCTGTAGGTAGTAAGTAGCGTCGTACAGGAACTCGAGCTTTTCGAGCGGCGTGACGCGGGGCGAGCGCATGATCGCGAGGAACCACTTGCGCACGTTGTAGGTGTGACCCTCGGCCCACCGCATGCGCTGGCGTGCGAGGCGGGCGAAGGTGCTCACGCACTCGGCGGGCGTCTCCGCCCACGGCGTGTAGATGACCTTGTAGCCGCGGGCGTAGAGCTTGAGTGTGAGCTCCCAGTCCTCGGTGATGCTCGTGCCCCAGCCGACCTCGCGCAGGACGTCCGCGCGGATCATGTACGCCGTGCCCGCGATCATCTTCAGCGAGCCGATGGCGTCCTGGAACGGCCGCTCGATCATGTAGCTGCCGGCGTACTCGGCCCGCACCGCCTCGGTCAGCCAGCTCTCCGACTTGTTGAGCACGTGCCACTGGTAGCTCTGCACCGCGGCGACCTCGGCGCGACGTTTGATCTGCCCGGGCTCCGACGGCGGTTCGGATTGTCCGAACGCGGCCTCGAAGCGCCGGCTCGCGGTGCCGTCGCTGACGCGATAGAAGTAAGGAAGGAGCCGGTCGATCGAGTCCGGGAACGGGACCGAGTCGGCGTCGAAGACGACCACGTACTCGGTGCGCGGATCCATCACCTTGAGCGCCTCGCGCAGCGCGCCGCCCTTGTAGCCCGCGCGGCTTGTGCGATGGAGGATCTTGAACCGCGGCCGGCCGGCCCAGCGGCGGAGGATCTCCACCGACTGGTCGTTCGAGTCGTCGACGAGGACCACCTCGTACTCGGGGTAGTCGAGCTGCGACAGCGCGGTGAGCAAGCGCTCGATGACGCGCACCTCGTTGTAGGCGGCGACGTGGACCGAGACGAACGGCCGGTAACCGAGGTCGAGGTGGTAGCCGTTGCCGCTCATGCGCGCGGCGCCGTTGCCGTTCCCGTTGGCGTTGACCGGAGGCCGCGTGCCGTTGAGATTGCGCTGCGCGCCGACGAGCGTCGTCATCAACACCATCGCGGTGCTGAGGTAGTACTTGATCGCGTAGGCGAAGAAGACCGCGCCGAGAAACAGGCCGGTGAAGGCGAGGCCGTAGGCGATCCAGTCGGCCCCGCTGCGGATCTTCGACTGCTGCACGAGCTCGACGAAGCCGTGCGCGATGGCGACGATGGGGATGACCCCGACCACGAACGCGGCGACCAGGACGCCGTTGAGGACGATGCTCCAGGCGATGGCAGCGTAGCCCCGCTCCGGGCCCGAGCGGGCGGCGATCAGATGTGACGGATCGTCACCGTTGGCGCTCATCGCGTGCCTTCGAAATAGAGCGCCGCGCTGAGCTCGGCGCTGTCGAACCGGCGGTGGCCGCCGGGCGTCGTCAGGGTCGGCTGCAGCCGGCCGCGACGCACGGCGCGGTTGAGGGTCGGCTGGCTGACGCCCAGGAGGCGCGCCGCCTCACCTGTAGTGATCAGGCGAGCGCCCTCAGGCTCGTCCTGCAGGCTGGCCGCGTACTCCTCGATGTCGGCGACGTCGAAGCGGCGGTGACCGCCCGGCGTGACAAGCGCCGGACGAAGCACTCCACGGGCCACGGCCCGGCCCACGGTGGCCTGGCTCACGCCGAGCCGGGCCGCCACATCCTTCGAACTGATCAATCTCTGCAAGGCGTCTACAAGGCGAGTAACGAACCCATATCAAAAAGCAGTCGCGGTTTTGCCGCCTTAACGCGGCGGCCTTGGAATTCCAAGAGTGGCGCAGTCGATTTGTCGTTGAAATTGTGCAGAGATCGACCCCCCTGTACTCAGATTCCGTGCCAAACTTTTCATCGCGCGACAGGCGCGCGGGCCTTCAGAAAGGAATCACGGACCTCTTTTTCACTAGAACCTCACCCCCCGCAGCCAAGCTCGGAGCCGGTGTCGAGAAATCGCCCGGCCCGAGCCTTTTCTAGGGGGTAAGAGCCTCCCGCAAAGCCTCCCGCCACGGCCGTAAAGGCGGGATCCGGGTCGACTCCATGCACCCATTGCGCGGCCGGGCCGCCGGCGCCGGGTAGCGACCGGTCTCGACCGGGACCACCTGGTTGCCGAGCCCCAGCTCCCGCAGCACCGCGGCGGCGAACTCGTCCCAGCCACAGCAACCCGCGCCGGCGGCGTGGACGATCCCGAGGAGGCCCTCCTGGACGAGCGCCACCGTGACGAGCGCGAGGTCACGGGCGAAGGTCGGGTTGACCCTCTGGTCGAACACTACGTCGAGCGGCCCACCTTCCCGGGCGCGACGCTCGATGCGGCGCGGGAACCCGCTCTGGCGGCCGTAGAGCGCGGCGGTCCGGATGACGAGCGCCTGCGCGCCGGACTCGAGCACCCGCTGCTCACCGGCCAGCTTCGAGCGGGCGTAGGCCGACTGTGGCGCGGGCTCGTCGCTTTCGACGTACGGGCGGTCGAGCGTGCCGTCGAAGACGAAGTTGGTCGAAAAGTGGACGAGCGTCGCACCGGCACTCCGGCACGCGGCCGCGAGCACCATCGGGCCGTCGGCGTTGCTCGCCATTGCGACCTCCGGCTCGCGCTCGGCCTGGTCGACGGAGTTGTACGCCGCGCAGTTGAAGACGACGTCAGGCCGGCGGTGCGCGAAGACCGCCGCGACAGCGTCCGGATCGTCGATCGGCACGCCGTAAAGCGGAGCGTCGGGCAACAGGCGCGAGAGCTCGGAGCCGAGCTGGCCCTCGGCTCCCAGGATGAGTGGCGACCTCAATCCGGCGTCGTCAGGGAGCTCG
The DNA here is from genome assembly GCA_964461175.1 of uncultured Actinomycetes bacterium. Taxonomy (GTDB): domain Bacteria; phylum Chloroflexota; class Dormibacteria; order Dormibacterales; family Dormibacteraceae; genus 40CM-4-65-16. Next base: position 3,818 of record CAYWTI010000078.1, read on the forward strand.
CATGCTGCTTGCGCAGCAGCTCGGTCATCTCGGCGTGCTCGACCGGCCGGCCGACGAGGAACCCTTGCGCCGCATCGCAGCCGGCCTCGACCAGCACCGCCTCGGCCATCCGGTCCTGCAGCCCCTCGGCGACGACGCGCAGGCCGAGGTTGTGACCGAGGCCGACCGCCGAGCGCACGATCGCGCCCGAGTCGGGGTCGGACGCCAGCGCGGAGACGAACGAGCGGTCGATCTTGATCTCGTTGACCGGCAGCCGCATCAGGTAAAGGAGAGACGAGTACCCGGTGCCGAAGTCGTCGAGCGCGATGCGGACGCCGATCTCGTGCAGGCGGTGCAGCGCCTTGGCCGCGCCGGCGGCCATCGCCATCCCCTCGGTGATCTCGAGCGTCAGCCGGCTCGGCTCGACCTTGAAGTGGCCGAGGGCGCGCGCGACCATCTCCTCGAGGGAGTGGTCTTCGATGTTGCGGGGCGAGACGTTGATCGCCACCGACACGTCGAGGCCGTCGGCGAGCCACTTGCACAGCTGCTCGAGCGCGGTGTCGATCACCCAGGCCGTCAGCGGGTGGATGATGCCGGTCTCCTCCGCCATGGGGATGAACCGGTCCGGTGGCATGAGGCCCTCGCGCGGATGGTTCCAGCGCACGAGGCCCTCGACGGCGCTGACGGCGCCGGTGGCGAGGGTCACCTGCGGCTGGTAGTGCAGGACCAGCTCGCCCTGCGGGATCGAGCGGCGGAGCTCGCCGGCCAGGCCCGAGCGGCGCAGCGTCTGCGCCTCGTGCTCGGGTTGGTAGAGCGCGTAGCCGCCGCCCGAACGCTTGGCCACGTACATGGCGACGTCGGCGCGGCGCAGCAGGGTGCTCGGATCGTCGCCGTGCACGGGGTACATCGCGATCCCGATCGAAGCGCCTGTCTCCACCATCTGGTCGCCGATCGCGAACGGCCCTTCGAGCGAGGCGAGGACCTTCTTCGCCGTGGCCACGACGTCCTCCGGATGGCGAGCGTCGGCGGCGAGGACGGCGAACTCGTCGCCGCCCAGGCGCGCGATCGTGTCGGTGGCGCGCAGCACGCCGCGCAGCCGCGCGGTGACCTCCTGGAGCAGGCTGTCGCCGCGGTCGTGGCCGAGCGCGTCGTTGATGTCCTTGAAGCGGTCGAGGTCGAGCAGCAGGACGCCGAACATCTTCTGGTTGCGACGCGCGGCGAGCAGCGCCTGGCGCAGGCGGTCACCGAACAGGCTGCGGTTCGGCAGCCCGGTCAGGGCGTCGTGCAGCGCCTGGTACTCGAGCGCGTCGGTGTGGGCCTTGCGCTCGGAGATGTCGCGAAGGGTGGCGATGAACAGGTGTCGCGGCCCGACCTGCATCGAGCTGACCACGAACTCGAGCGGGAACAGCGAGCCGTTCTTGCGCTTGCCCATCGTCTCGTGCGCGCCGCCGGCGGGCGCCTCGAGCTTGAGACGCCGCGCGAGGTAGCTGTCGAACGCGGCCCGGTGCGTGGTCGCGATCAGGATGTCGGACTGCTCGCCGATGAGCTCCTGGTCCGTGTAGCCGAAGAGCTTGCCGACGGCCGGGTTCGTCGATTCGATGATGCCGTTCTGGTCGATGGTCGCGAGGCCGTCCGACACGTTGTCGAGCACCGAGCGCATGCGCTTCTCGCTCTCCTGGAGCGCGACCTCGGCGCGCTTGCGTTCGACGAACTCGCCGATCTGCGAGCCGACGTCGCCCATCACGGCGATCAGTCCCTCGTCCATCTCACGCGCCGCCCAGGTGTGGAGCGAGATCATGCCGACCACGCGGCGGCCGCTGCGCACCGGGAAGCCGACGATGCCGTGCAGGCCCGCAGCGACCGCGGCCGTCGCGCGCGGCGACGACTCGCCCGCGAGGTCCGGCATCGCGGTCGGCTTGCCCGACTCCCAGACGAGGCCGGCCAGCCCCTCACCCCGCCGGTAGGTCTGGGCCGCCGCGGTCGCCTCGAACACCGTGGTGTCCCGCCCGGGTCGCTTCCACGAGGTGACGAAGTTCATCGTCTCGCGCGCTGCGTCGACCTCCCAGTACTCGGCCAGCTCCCAGTCGAGCGTGCGGCACAGGCCCTCGAGGACGCTGGGCGCAGCCTTGTCCCACCCTGGCGACGTGACCAGCGCCTGCGTGACCGCGAACCGCGCGGCCTGCAGAACCTCGGCCCGCTTGCGGTCGCGGATGTCGACCGCGACTGTCTGGAAGTAGCTCGGCCGCCCGTCGACTCCCCGGACCAGGCGCATCGTCAGGTCGACCCAGACGTGCTCGCCGTCCTTGCGCGTGTAGCGCTTCTCGATGCGGCATCCCTCTTCCTCGCCGGCGAGCATCGAGTGCATCGCCTCCTGCAACGCCGCGACGTCGTCGGGGTGCGTGATGTCGAGCAGCGAGACGGTGCGCAGCTCCTCGGGCGTGTAGCCGACGAGGTCGCAAAACGCCGCGTTCACGGTGGTGATGTGACCGTCGACGGCGGCGAAGGCCATCCCGGCCTGCGCTTGCTGGAAGAGCGTTCGGAAGCGCGTCTCCATCTCGCGTTCGGCTGTCTCGGCTCGCATCTTCTCGGTGACGTCGTTGACCAGCGTCAGCAGCTGCTCGCGCCGGCTCGCCACGCGGTGGATCGCGACCTCGACGTCGACGCGGCGTCCGCCCTTGCCAAGGATCGCGGACACGTAGCGCGCGGGTGCCTCGCCGCCCTTGAGCCGGCGGGTCAGGTTCGAGCCCAGGCGGTCGCGGTCCTCGGCCGGCGCCAGGTCGATGAGGGACGGCATCGCCAGCAGCTCGTCGCGCGTGTAGCCGGTGAGGTTGACGTAAGCGTCGTTGCCCGCGACGAAGCGGCCGTTCTCGGTGATCACGATGCCCTCGCCGAGGTCGCTCAGCGTGGCCAGGAGTGAGCTCTGGCGCTCGACCTGCAGCCCCATGTCGCGCTGCACCGAACGGACCGCGAGCAGCGCGAGGCCACCGATGCCGGCGACGAACAGCGTCCACGCGATGAGGGCGCCAGGAGCGATCAGCAGCTGTGTCGCCGCGTAGACCCACAGCGCGACGAGGCCGGCGACGGCGATGGCGAACACGTAGCCGAAGCGCCGCGTTTGCAGGCCGACGTCGAACTGGAGGATCACGACTGTGCACGCGACGACCGCGAGGGGCGGCAGGTCGTTGCCGAGCCACTTGCCGGCCAGAGCCAGGACCAAACCGGCCAGGATCATGGCCGCCGCCATGATCGGAAGCTGGGCGGCGAGCGAGGTCGCGTAGCGCGTGGTCCGGACGTAGATCGCGATCACGGCCAGGATCGCCCCCAGGACGATGGGCACCGCCTCCTCGGCGACGACCGACACGGGTATACGCGCCTCCCACAGGCGGTAGACCATGCCGGCGATGATCGCCGCCGACGCGATGCTGTTGATAACGACCAGGCCGCTCGGCCTGGCGCGACGCCGTGCATCGACCCCGGGCCACGCGCCGAACAAAGGATCGGCAACGACGGCACCCGGCGCGGTCAGCTCTCTCGCCAAATCGGGGTGAACGATAGCGTCAGGGACCCGGATTTGAGTTCAAACCTGGCGTCCTCGCCCGTCCAGGAGAGGCGGCGGACACGCCCGCCGGAGCGGCCTACTTCCCGGTTTTGGCCTGCGGCCTCTGGGGCACCGTGCGCTTCAGGGGCGGCCGGCGGCCGGCGTGGAGGGGGTTCACCTTCTCCCCGTCGCCGTCCTTGAGGCGGCCGCGGCCGGCGGTCGCGTGCAGCGTCCGGAGCTTGGCGAGGCGCTCCTTCTTGGCCGCCAGGGCGGTCTTCAGGGCGTCGGAAAGCTGGGTGTCGTTCATGGGCACGACCCGGAGCCGCGCCTCCAGCTCGAGGACCTCGACCTCAGCTCGGGTCAGTTCCAGATCGATCGTTTTCGACACTTCTTGCCTCATTTAGTACTGATCAAAGCTACTGAACCTGATAACTACCCCGCAAGAGCCTGAGTTATGCCTCAGGTGCACTGGATGCCGATCTTGACCGTCGCCGGCGCCGAAACGCAGTACGTCCCCGCCGAGCAGTACGTGTGGTCCGTGACGACGAGAGTCCAGACGCCGCCGTACCCGTTGCCCGGGCGCGGCACGTTGACGACGACGTAGTTGCCACTGACCGTGAGGGTGTAGCCCGGCGGCGGCGTCCCGTTGGTTACGTCCCAGCACCCCTGGTACGGCGGCGACGCGCTGCCTGTGGCGACATACCGCGCCAAAGCCACCGAAGGCTGCCCGCCAGGCACCCCGCCCGTGATCTGAAGGCGAAGGGCGCAGTTCGTAAAGATGTTGACGCAGGTCGTCGAGTCTCCGGCCAGGGCGATGTGCGGGTACATCCAGAAAGTCGGGCTGACCGTGTCTGTGGCGCCGAGTGCATCCGTCACCTGGACGGTGAACTGGAGATAACCGGTCAGGCCACCGAACGTGCCCTTCAGGGAGAGGCCGGAGAGGGTCGTGCCCGACGGCAGCTGGCCCGACGTGAGCTTGTAGGCGAACGGCCCGACCCCGCCCGCCTGCTGGCCGAACGCCCCGCAGGCGTTGACGCATCCCAGCTCGACGTTGCAGTACTTCGCGCACGCGGGAAGTAGCGAGACGTTGAGCGCCGGGGCGACGTCGATCGCGCCGGGGATGGGCGCGCTGCTGTCCCCCGAGTCGGCGGCCTGGATGGTGAACGTGTAGTGCCCTGACGCGGTCGGGTTGCCCGCGACCGTGCCGTCGGCCGCGAGCGCGATCCCGGGCGGCAGCGACCCGGTTGCGACAGTCCAGTGGTAGGGCTTGACTCCGCCCGACGCGCTCAGCGCGACCGCCCCGTAGGCGATTCCGACCTCACCCGCGTGGAAGCCCGGCCCTGATGCGGCGAAGGCCGTGGTCGGCGTCGGCGAGGGCGAAGGCGTCGGGGTCGGCGAGACGAGAACCACATTGCCGGTGTTGTGAACCGGCGGAGCGCATGCCGCGACCGCCAACAAAAAAGCCGCACCTGCGGCCCACCACGTTCCTCTTCCGACGTCGCGCACGAGTTGTGACGCGAAAGTCTATTGGCGCCCGGCTGGATTTCAGCCAGTCAAACCAAATCAGAGGGGCGGACTTAACCGTTGACGGTGACCGGGGCGCTCGCGGAGCAAGCTGCACCGGGCGCACACTGATCGCTGCTCGAAAGCCGGACCGTCAGCGTCCCGTAGGTGAACGGACTCTTGGGCCCGTAGGTCAACGTCACAATTGCCTGGTTCGCCTGCAAGCTCACCGTCAAAGTGGGCTGCTCGCAGGGCACCGGCGCGACGCCGATGCCGCACTTTGTGAGCGGGCTCCACGCAGTCGCGGCCATGGTCAGGCCCTGGCCGGGCGTACCGCCCGAAAACGGGAGCGTCACGGAGCATTTGGTGGGTGTGTTCGCGTTGCCGCACGTGCCGCCACCTAGGGCGATATGCGCGTACATCCAGAAAGTCGGGCTGACCGTGTCGCTGGCGCCAAGTGCGTCGGTGACCTGGACGGTGAACTGGAGGTAACCGGTGAGGCCACCAAATGTGCCCTTCAGGGAGAGACCGGACAGGGTCGTGCCC
>CAYWTI010000079.1:0-8515 GCA_964461175.1 uncultured Actinomycetes bacterium
TGGTGATAGAGGTGCCAGCGCTCGTTGACGTCCTCCTGCGCGTGGGTCATGATTCGCTCGGCCAGGTCGGGTTTGGTTCGCGCGAGCAAGGAGTAGCGGCCCTCCGACGCCGCGAAGTCGCGCAGCGGCAGCGATGGCGGCTTCGAGTCGAGCAAGAATGGTTTGGCGCCGGCCGCTTCACGAGCCGGGTCGAACCGGTAGAGAGGCCAGTAACCGCTGTCGGCCGCCTCCTTCATGTGCGACATGCCCGTCTTCATCTCGATGCCGTGGGCGATGCACGTGGAGTAGGCGATGATCATCGACGGTCCGTCGTGCGCCTCGGCCTCGGCGAAGGCCTTCACGGCCTGCGCGTTGTCCGCGCCCATCGCGATCTGCGCCACGTAGACGTTGCCGTACGCGCTCGCGATGAGGCCGAGGTCCTTCTTTCCCGTCCGCTTGCCCGCGGCGGCGAACTTGGCTATCGCGGCCCGTGGCGTCGCCTTGGACGCCTGCCCGCCGGTGTTCGAGTAGACCTCGGTGTCGAGGACGAGGATGCGGACCTTCCGGCCCGACGCCAGCACGTGGTCGAGGCCGCCGTAGCCGATGTCGTACGCCCATCCATCCCCGCCGACGATCCACACGCTCTTCGTCACCAGGTAATCGGTCAGCTCGCGCAGCCGCACGGCGGCGGGATCGGACGTTCCCTCGAGCCTCGCCCGCAGCCGCGACACCCGCTCGCGCTGGGCGGCGATGCCGGCCTCGCTCGATTGGTCGGCGGCGAGGATCGCGGCGGCAAGATCCTCGCCGGCCACGGCGCGGGCCTCCTCGAGCAGCCGGCGCGTGGTCGCGGCGAGGTTGTCGACCGCGAGGCGCATGCCGAGCCCGAACTCGGCGTTGTCCTCGAACAGGGAGTTCGCCCACGCGGGACCTCGTCCCTCGGCGTTGGCCGACCACGGCGTCGTCGGAAGGTTGCCGCCGTAGATGGACGAGCAGCCGGTCGCGTTCGCGACCAGGACGCGGTCGCCGAACATCTGCGTGAGGAGCTTCAGGTACGGGGTCTCGCCGCAGCCGGCGCACGCGCCCGAGAACTCGAACAGGGGCTCGAGCATCTGCGAGCCCTTGATCGTGCCGACCTTGATCTGCGTGCGGTCGAACTCCGGGATGGTCTTGAAGAACTCCCAGTTCGCGCGCTCGTCGGCGAAGAAGCCGTTCTTCTCCGCCATGTCGATGGACTTGTGCTTCACGGCCTGCTTGCTGTGCGCCGGGCAGTAGTCCGCGCATGTGCCGCACCCGTTGCAGTCATCGGGCGCGACCTGGATCGTCATGACCATGCCAGGCTGCTCCTTCGAGCGCCACTCCTTGTGCAGGAAGCCGGGCGGAGCGCCGGCGAGAAGGTCGGGCGAGTAGACCTTCATCCGGATCGCCGCGTGCGGGCACACGAGGGTGCACTTCGCGCAGTCGATGCAGATCGACGGGTCCCAGCGCGGCAGCTCGGCGGCGATGTCGCGGCGTTCCCAGCGTGCGGTGCCGACGGGGAACGTGCCGTCGATCGGCATCGCCGAGACCGGCAGCGCGTCGCCGCGGCCGGCGATGATCTCGGCGGTCACGCGCTGCACGAAATCAGGCGCCTCCGCGGGCACCGGCGGCCGGAAGTGCAACGAGCCGGACACCTCGGCCGGCAGCTGGACCTCGTGCAGCTCCGCAAGCGCCAGGTCGACCGCGGCGAAGTTCCGCTCGAGCACCGCGGTGCCGCGCTTGGCGTACGTGCGCTCGATCGCGCCCTTGATCGCGGCGATCGCCTCCTGCGGCGGGAGCACGCCGGCGAGGGAGAAGAAGCACGCCTGCAGGACGGTGTTCACGCGTCCCGGCAGACCCGCGTCGCGGGCGACCCGGCTGGCGTCGACGACGAAAAACCGGAGCTTCTTGTCGACGATCTGGCGCTGCACCTCGACCGGGATGTGCTCCCACACGTCGGCCGCGGCGTATGGGCTGTTGAGCAGGAACGTCGCGCCCTGCGCCGCCCGGCCCAGCACGTCGACCTTCTCGAGGAACCCGAACTGGTGGCAGCCGACGAAGCTCGCCTCCTGGACCAGGTACGTCGATTCGATCGGCCGCGGGCCGAACCTCAGGTGAGAGACCGTCATCGATCCGGACTTCTTCGAGTCGAGGACGAAGTAGCCCTGCGCGTAGAGGTCGGTGTGCTCGCCGATGATCTTCACGGTGTTGCGCGTCGCGCCGACGGTGCCATCGGAGCCGAGCCCGTAGAACAGCGCGCGAACCACATCGGGCGGCTCGGTCCGGAACTCCGCGTCGACGTCGAGGCTGAGATGCGTGACGTCGTCGTCGATGCCGACCGTGAACTCGCGCCGCGGCCGCTCTCGTCCCAGCTCGGCGAAAACCGCGGCGGCCATGGCCGGCGTCAGCTCCTTGGAGGCCAGGCCGTAGCGTCCGCCGATCACGAGCGGCGGGTCCGGGCGCCGGCTGAGCGCGACGACCACGTCCTGGTAGAGCGGCTCGCCGCTCGCGCCGGGTTCCTTGGTGCGGTCGAGGACCGCGATGCGGGTCGCGCTCGCGGGCAGCGCGGCCGCGAACGCCTCGGCGTCGAACGGGCGGAAGAGATGCACGTTGACCATCCCGACCTTCTCGCCGCGCGCGTTGAGCGCCTGCACAGCCTCGCGCGTGGCGCCGGCGGCCGAGCCCATCAGCACCACGACCCTGTCGGCGTCGGAGGGCCCCGTGTACTCGAACGTCCTGTAGCGGCGCCCGGTGAGCTCGAAGAACCGGTCCATCGCCGACGCCACGATGTGCGGCAGGGCTGCGTAGTAGCTGTTGCAGGCCTCACGCGCCTGGAAGAAGACGTCCGGGTTCTGCGCCGAGCCGCGCAGCACCGGGCGGTCGGGGGTCAGCGCCCGCGCCCGATGCGCGGTGACGAGGGCGTCGGGCACCATCGCCCTGAGCACGTCGTCGCTCAGCGGCACGATCTTGTTCACCTCGTGCGAGGTGCGAAAGCCGTCGAAGAAATGCACGAACGGGATCCGCGCCTCGAGCGTCGCGCGGTGGGCGACCAGCGCCAGGTCCTGCGCCTCCTGGACCGACGACGAGCTCAGCATCGCGAAGCCCGACGCGCGCACGGCCATGACGTCGCTGTGGTCGCCGAAGATCGACAGCGCGTGCGTCGCGACGGTGCGGGCGGCGACGTGGAACACCGCCGGCGTCAGCTCCCCGGCGATCTTGAACATGTTGGGGAGCATGAGCAGCAGGCCCTGTGACGCGGTGAACGTGCTGCACATCGCGCCGGCCATCAGCGCGCCGTGCAGCGCACCCGCGGCGCCGGCCTCGCTCTGCATCTCGACCACCTCCGGCACGGAGCCCCAGAGGTTGGTCCGCCCGGCCGCGGACCACGAGTCGGCCAGCTCGCCCATCGTCGTCGAGGGCGTGATGGGATAGATCGCCATCACCTCGCTGAGCCGGTGGGCGACCCTCGCGGCGGCCTCGTTTCCATCGACCGTCACGAACTCGGTCATACGGCTCAGCCTCCCCCCGGCAGGCGCACAGCCGTACGGCCGGTCGGCCCCTTGACGCCGGGTCTTAGGCCCCGCATGCGGGGGCCGAATACGTGGTGCCGGGGCCGCGGGACGATCGCATGCTGGCGGCGTGACCACGCGAAGCGGCGGCACGCTGGCGCCTGGCGACCTCGACGCGCTCGTCCAGGAGCTCAGGCGACGCGGGTTTTCGGTTCACGCGCCGGTACTCGACGGCGGAGCTCTCGTGATCCGTCCGATCGCCGGCGCTGACGAGCTGCCCCGCGGCGTCGTCGACGACCAGGACGCCGGCACCCACCGCCTTCGCCGCGAAGGCGAGCGCCTGTTCGACTACACGGTGCCCGCCGACTCCTGGAAGCGCCTGTTCTTTCCGCCCCGCCTTCGCCTGTGGCGGGCGTCCGCGGAGGACGGCAAGCCCGCCGAGGTCGCGCAGCCCCAACCGGATGCCCCCTTCGCGCTTCTCGGCGTGCGCGGCTGTGACCTCGCCGCGATCCGCATCCAGGACCGCGTCTTCCTCGGCGGTGCCCATCCCGATCCCGACTACCGCGCGCGTCGCGAGGGTGCTTTCCTCGTCGCCGTCAACTGCGCCCGCGCCACGTCGACATGCTTCTGCGCCTCGATGGGGGCGGGGCCCGCCGCGAGCGGCGACTTCGACCTTGGCCTGACCGAGCTCGCGGATGGAACCCTCTACCTCGAGGCGGCGAGTGATCGCGGCGCCGAGCTTCTCGCGGCGCTGCCCGTCACCGACGCAGGCGACAAGGAGCGCGAGCTCGCGCGGCAGACCGTTGCCGCGACGGCGGCTTTGCTGACACGGACGATGCCGGCCGACATCGCGCAGACGCTTCGCGGCGCGCTGGACAGCCCGCGCTGGCAGGCGATCGCCGAGCGGTGCCTTGCGTGCGGCAACTGCACGCTGGTGTGCCCGACGTGCTTCTGCTCCGCGGTCGAGCACACCACCGACCTCGCCGGCGACGCCGTCCACGAGCGCCGGTGGGATTCGTGCTTCAGCGCCGCTCACTCCTACATCCACGGCGGCAGCGTTCGTGCGTCGACCGCGCCGCGCTACCGCCAGTGGCTGACGCACAAGCTGTCCACCTGGCACGAGCAGTTCGGCACCTCGGGTTGCACGGGATGCGGTCGATGCATCGCGTGGTGCCCGGTCGCCATCGACATCACCGCTGAGGCGCACGCGTTCACCGCGGACGCCGTGGGAGGAAGGTCATGAGCACGATCAGGGAGCTGATCGCCGAGTCGCACGTTTTCGCCGGGCTGCCGCACGATGTGCTCGAGAAGGTCGCGGGGTGCGGTCGCCTCGACCACTTCGAAGCCGGCGAGGACATCATCCACGTCGGCCAGCCGGCGGCGACGTTCCACATCGTCCGCCACGGCCGCGTCGCGATCCAGATCGCCGCCCCCGGACGCGAGCCGCTCGTCGTCGCGACCAGGGCTGAGGGCGACGCGATCGGCTGGTCGTGGCTGTTCAAGCCCTACCGGTGGCACTTCGACGCGATTGCGGCGGAGCCAACCCGCGTCATCAGCCTCGACGGCGAGTGCCTGCGGCGCAAGTGCGAGACCGACCACGAGCTCGGCTACCACCTGATGAGCCGTTTCGCCGACGTCGCGATCCGCGACCTCGAGCTGACGCAGCTGCAGTTGCTGGATGTCTATGGTCACGTTGCCGTCCGCTGAGACGCCGCGCGAGACGCGCGCCGAGGCGCCGTTTGCGCCGCCGCGTGTGCATCGCGTGCTCGCGCGACGGCGGGACACGCACGACACGGTGAGCCTGGACATCGAGGACGCGGCCATGTCGTGCGCGCCGGGCCAGTTCAACATGCTGTGCGCGTACGGGCAGGGGGAGATCCCGATCTCGGTCAGCGCCGTCGCCGGCGCCCGCATCACGCACACGGTGCGGGCGGTGGGGCCCGTCAGCGAGGCGCTGACGCGGATGCCCGCCGGCGCCGCGCTCGGGGTGCGCGGACCGTTCGGTCGTGGGTGGCCGCTCGACGAGCTGCGGGGGAAGGACGTCGTCGTGGTCGCCGGCGGTCTCGGCCTCGCTCCCCTGCGGCCGGCCGTCCACCACTTCATCGCCCACCGTCCGGACTATGGCCGCGTCGTCCTTCTCTATGGCGCGCGGACGCCGGTGGACCTGCTGTACACACGGGAGATCGAGCGCTGGCGCGGCCGCTTCGACCTAGAGGTGAAGGTGACCGTCGACGTCGCGACGCAGTCGTGGCGCGGCGACGTCGGCGTCGTGACCAAGCTGTTCCCGCGGCTCGAGCTCGACCCTTCGCGCGCCGGCGCCCTTGTCTGCGGACCGGAGGTGATGATGCGTTTCGCCGCCACCGGGCTCGCCGACGCGGGCATCGCCGACGCGGCGATCTGGCTCTCGATGGAGCGGAACATGCAGTGCGGCGCGGGCGTCTGCGGCCACTGCCAGCTCGGTCCGTTTCTCATATGCCGCGACGGGCCGGTGCTCTCCTTCGCCACCCTCGCGCCCTTCCTGCGCACGAGGCAGCTGTGATGGCCGCCGCCCGGGCACCGCGAACGCCGCGAAAGCCACGCCTGGCCGTCTTCAAGTTCTCGTCCTGCGACGGCTGCCAGCTGAGCCTCCTCGATCTCGAGGACGAGCTGCTCGCGTTGACGTCGAAGGTCGACGTCGCGTACTTCCTCGAGGCGGCGACGAACCCTCGCGGCGGGCGATACGACGTCGCCCTCGTCGAGGGCTCGATCGCGAGCCAGGGCGACGTCGAGCGCATCCGCCGGATCCGGCGCCGGTCGCGCCACCTCGTCGCCATCGGAGCGTGCGCCACCGCCGGCGGCATCCAAGCGCTGCGCAACTTCGGCGAGCTCGACTCGTTCGCGTCCGGCGTGTATCCCCGGCCGCAGCAGCTGAAGGTGCTGGCGACGTCGACGCCGATCTCCGACCACGTCCCCGTCGACTTCGAGCTGCAGGGCTGTCCGGTCGACCGGCGTCAGCTGCTCGAGGTGGTCGTGGCGCTGCTGCACCGCCGCCACGCCGTCGTGCCCTCGCACAGCGTGTGCGTCGAGTGCAAGCTACGCGGCAACGAGTGCGTGCTCGTGGCGCGCGGAGTTGCGTGCATGGGCCCGATAACCCGCGGGGGCTGCGGCGCGATCTGCCCGGCCTACGGTCGCGGCTGCTACGGCTGCTTCGGTCCGGGCGAGACGTTCAACGCGCCGGCGCTGATCGCGCGGTGGAGGGAGCTCGGCGACAGCAAAGCGGACGTCGTCGCGCGGCTGCGCGGCGTCAACGCATGGGCGCCGAAGCTGCGCGACGAATCTGCGCGTCAGCAGGGAGCCCGCGAGGAGGCTGGCCGAGGATGACGGTGCGCACCGAGGACCGGACGATCAAGGTCGAGGCGCTCGGGCGCGTCGAGGGCGAGGGCGCGCTGCACGTCAAAGTGAGGAACGGCCGCGTCGTCGACGCCCGGCTGGAGCTGTACGAGCCGCCGCGCTTTTTCGAGTCCCTGCTGCGGGGACGCTCCTACCTGGACCCGGTCGACATCACGGCGAGGATCTGCGGAATCTGCCCGGTCGCCTACCAGATGAGCGCCGCTGCCGCGATCGAGGACGCGTGCGGCGTGACCGTCGACGGCCCGGTGCGCGAGCTCCGCCGGCTCCTCTACTGCGGCGAGTGGATCGAAAGCCACGCCCTGCACGTCTACATGCTCCACGCGCCCGACTTCCTCGGCTACGACAGCGCCATCGCCATGGCGCGGGACCACGCGGACGAGGTCAAGGCCGGGCTCGGGCTCAAGAAGGCCGGCAACCGCATCGTGGAAGTGGTCGGGGGCCGGCCGATCCACCCCGTCAACCCGCGGGTAGGTGGCTTTCACCGCGCCCCCTCGCGGGCCGAGCTGGAGGTCCTTCTGCCCGAGCTCGAGACCGCGTACGAGACCGCGCGCCGGACCGTGCGCTGGACGGCGGGGTTCACGTTTCCGCGCTACGAGGTGCCGTGGGAGCTGGTCTCGCTGCGGCACGCCAGCGACTACCCGATGCTCGGCGACCGCATCGTCTCGACGCGCGGCCTCGACATCCCGGTCGCCGACTTCACGACCGAGTTCCACGAAGACCAGTCCGGCCACTCGACGGCGCTCGTCTCGCGACACGGCGGCGAGCCCTACCTCGTCGGGCCGCTGGCGCGGTTCGCGCTGAACTTCGACAGGCTGTCGGACGACGTGCGTGCCGAAGCGCGAGCGGCAGGCCTGGACGCCGGCTGCCGCAACCCGTTCCAGGCCATCGTCATCCGGGCGCTGGAAACGATGGAAGCCTGCGGCGTCTCGATCCGCCTGGTCCGCGACTACGTGGAACCCGACCCGCCGCACGTGGAGGTGAACCCGCGCGCGTGGACGGGCCACGGCGCGACCGAGGCGCCGCGCGGCGTCCTCTATCACCGCTACCGGCTCGCCGCCGACGGCCGCATCGAGGACGCGTTGATCGTGCCGCCCACGGCGCAGAACCAGCTGGCGATCGAAGACGACCTGCGCGGCGTCGTGGAGGCCAACCTGCAGCTGGCGCCTGACCGGTTGCAGCTGCTCAGCGAGCAGGCGATCCGCAACTACGACCCGTGCATCTCGTGCGCGACGCACTTCCTGCGCGTCGAGGTCGACGGGGCATGAGCAGGACGCTCGTCGTGGGCCTGGGCAATGAGACGCGCGGAGACGACGCCGCCGGGCTGCTCGCCGCGCGCGCGGTGCGCAAGCTTGGTCTGGAAGGCGTCGACGTCGAGGAGCACGGCGACGTCGCCGGCCTGGCCGAGGCGATCGCGCGCCACTCCGACGTCGTTCTCGTCGATGCCGTCGCCGGCGGGACGCCGGGCGCTGTCGTCGACGTCCAGCTGAGCGCGCTGCGGCGCATCACGACGAGCTCGCACGGCCTCGATGCGCGCGAGGCGGTCGACCTGGCTCGCGTGCTCGGCTCGCAGGCGCGGGTGCGCGTGATCGGCATCGTCGGCCGCTGTTTCGATGCCGGCTTGC
>CAYWTI010000080.1:0-7593 GCA_964461175.1 uncultured Actinomycetes bacterium
CGCGCCCGGCGACCGCGTCGCCATCTATGCGGCGAACTCGCTCGAGTGGGTGCTCGGCTACCTCGGCGTGCTGCGAGCCGGCGGGGTGGCGGTGATGATGAACCCCGACTACCACTCGAGCGAGGCCGAGCACATCCTCCACGACTCGCAACCGACGCTCGTGATCGCGGACGAGCCGCGGCGCGAGATCGTGAAGAGGCTCGGTTTCGAGTCGATTCCGGTCGAAGACCTTCCGCAGGCCGACCCGGTGCCGGCGCCACACCTGACGCCCGAGAGCCCGGCCGCAATCCTCTACACGTCGGGCACGACGGGCCGGCCCAAGGGCGCGCTGCTCGACCACGGCAGCCTTCTCGCGCAGGGCCGCGGCGCGCTCGAGGTCTGGCGGTGGACGGACCAGGACACGCTCGTCCACGCGCTGCCGCTGTTCCACCTGCACGGGCTGGGCATGGGCCTGCACGGGACGCTGCTGAGCGGCGGCTCCGCGGTCCTCATCCCGTTTGCGCCCGAGACGGTCGTCCACGAGCTGACCCACGGCGGCACGATGTTCTTCGGCGTGCCCTCGATGTACCAGCGCCTGTGCGACTGGCTGGACGAGCACGCCACCGACCTCTCGCGCGTGCGTGTGTTCGTGAGCGGGTCGGCGCCGCTTCCCCCCGCGCTGTTCGAGCGCTGCGCCAGGCTTCTAGGGCAGCCGCCGGTCGAGCGCTACGGCATCACCGAAGGAGGCATCGTGGTGACGAACCCATACGACGGTCCGCGCCAGCCAGGCCGGGTCGGCTATCCGTTCCCCGGCGTCGAGGTCAAGATCGGCGCCCAGGGCGAGGTGCTGTTGAAGGGCGGGCAGATGTTCAAGGGCTACTGGCGCAACCCCGAGGCGACCAGGGAAGCGTTCACCGAGGATGGTTTCTTCAAGACCGGCGACATCGGCGAGATCGGCGATGACGGCACGCTCGCGATCCGCGGTCGCATCAAGGAGCTGATCATCACCGGTGGCTTCAACGTCTACCCGCGCGAGGTGGAGCTCGTGCTCGAGCAGCACCCCGCCGTGCACGAGGTCGCCGTCGCCGGCATGCCGAGCGAGAAGTGGGGCGAGGAGGTGACGGCCTTCGTCGTCCCATCCGGCAGGGAGGCCGTCGACGAGAAGGAGCTGATCGCGTTCGCGCACGAACGCCTCGCGTCCTACAAATGTCCCAAGCGCGTCGTCAAGCTGGACAAGCTGCCGCGCAACGCGATGGGCAAGGTGCAGCGCTCGGCGCTGGTCAAGTCATGAGGTTCCTCGACCTGACGCAGGACTTCTCGCTCCACACGCCGGCGTTCGCCGGCTATCCCGGGCCGGCCATCCGCTGGATCAAACGCCTCGCGTTCGAGAAGGCGGGCGGGCAGGAGATCACGATGACCCTGCACGTCAGCACGCACCTCGATGCGCCGGCGCACTTCATGACCGGTGGCAAGTTCATCGGCGACCTGCCGCTCGATTTCCTCATCGGACCCGCGTGCGTCGTTGACCTGCAGCGCTACGGCATCGGCGACTACGACATCTACGGTCCGGAGCACTTCGAGCAGTGGGAGAAGGACACCGGCATCAAGATCGACGCGCACGACATCCTGATCATCCGCACCGGCTACCACCGCTACTACCCCGAGAACTGGACCGACCGGTCGCGCGTCGACGAGACGCGTTACTTCATCCGCCATCCGGGTCCGGCGCGCGCGTTTGCCGAATGGGTGCTCGACCGGCGCATCCGCTGGATCGCGGTCGACGCTGGCAGCGCGGACCATCCGATGAACACCGTCATCCGCAAGATCCGCGCCGACGAGGCGGAGGAGGCGGAGGCGAAGCTGGGGCGCAGCCTGGACGAGATCTTCCCGAAGCAGGACTACCAGATCATGCACACGCTGCTGTTCCCGCACGACATCATCCACATCGAGAACCTGGGCGGCCGGCTCGACGAGATTCTCGACCGCAGGGTGATGTTCGGCTGCTTCCCGTGGCGCTTCCAGGGCGGCGAGGCCGCGCTGTGCCGAGCCGTCGCCATGCTCGAGCACTAGGCCGGCGCGTGAAACCGCCGCCGTTCGAGTACCACGCGCCGGCGACCGTCGACGATGCGTGCGAGCTTCTCGCCTCGGTCGAAGACGCCAAGGTCCTGGCCGGCGGCCAGTCGCTGGTCCCGCTCCTCAACTTCCGGCTCGCGCGCCCGGCGCACCTCGTCGACATCAACCGCATCGATGGTCTCCACCGCGTCTACGAGCGCGACGGCGGCGTGGCCGTGCAGGCGCTGGCGCGGCAGGCGGCGGTCGAGGACTCAGAGCTCGTGGCGCGCGTCTGCCCGTTGCTGCGTGACGCCATGCGCCTGGTCGCGCACCGCGTGATCCGCAACCGCGGGACCGTCTGCGGCAGCCTTGCGCATGCGGATCCGGCCTCGGAGCTGCCGGCTGTGCTGCTCGCGCTGGGCGGCAACGTCGTCGCGCGCTCCGCCCGTGGCGAGCGCGTGATTCCCTCGGCCGAGCTGTTCGTGGGCGTCTTCGAGACCTCGCTGGCGCCGGACGAGCTGCTGGTTGAAGCATGGTTTCCGCCGTCGCCGCGGCAGTCCGCGATCCTCGAGGAGTCGCGGCGCCATGGCGACTTCGCGCTCGCGGGAGTCGTCAGGACCGCCGACCGGCTCGCGCTGTTCGGCGTGGCGCCGACGCCGGTGCTCGCCGAGCGCGCCGACCCCGCGCGCGGCCTCGAGCCCAGCCGCGACCTCGAGGCGTCGCCCGAGTTCCGCAAGCACCTGGTGCGCGTCCTGAGTGAGCGCGCCTTCGCCGCTTAGGTGAAGGTCAACGGCGTCGAGCACCCGGCACCCGTCGATCCGCGCCGGCTGCTCTCCGACCACCTCCGGCACGACCTTGGCCTGACCGGCACCCACGTCGGCTGCGAGCACGGCGTTTGCGGCTGCTGCACCGTGCTGTTCGACGGCGCGCCCGTCCGGTCGTGCCTGATGCTGGCGGTGCAGGCCGAGGGCCACGAGGTGACGACGATCGAGGGGCTCGCGCGCGATGGCGCTCCGCTGCACGCGGTGCAGCAGGCCTTTCACGAGACGCATGGGCTGCAGTGCGGTTTCTGCACGCCCGGCTTCGTCATGTCGGTGGTCGGGCTGCTCGCGCGCTCACCGGATCCGACCGAAGAGCAGATAGAGGAAGGGATCGCGGGCAACCTTTGCCGGTGCACGGGCTACGCCTCGATCCGGCGCGCCGTGAAACGCGCGGCGGAGCTGTCGCGGTGACGACGCGTTGGTTCGGCGCGCCGGTGCAGCGCCTGGAGGACGACCGGCTGCTGCGCGGCGACGGCCGCTACACCGACGACATCGGGGAGGGCGCGCTCGAGTGCTGTTTCGTGCGCTCCCTGCACGCGCACGCGCGCATCACCTCGATCGACGTGAGCGCGGCGCGTGAAGCGCCGGGGGTCGTCGCCGTCTACACTGCCGCCGACCTCCCGTTCGGCGGCACCGACCTGCCCTTGCTGATCCCGCACCCAAACCTCACGCACGGCCGCACCCAGCGCTGCCTTGCCTCCGAGCGCGTGCGCTACGCGGGCGAGGCGGTCGCCTTCGTCGTCGCCGAGTCGCGCAACCTGGCCGAGGACGCCGCCGAGCTGGTGGAGGTGGAGTACGAGCCCCTGCCTGTCGTCATCACGCCCGAGGCCGCCGAACGCGCCGAGCACCTCGTCCACGACGATGTGCCCGGAAACGTCGCCGCGGAGATGACGCAGCAGGTCGGCGACGTGGACGCGGCGCTGAAGGCGGCGCCCCACCGCGCGAAGCTGCGGTTGCGCTACGAACGCGGCGCCGCGAGCCCGATGGAGGCGCGCGCGGTGTGGGCGAGATGGTCCGATGCCGAGCGCAAGCTGACGGTCTACGACTCCACGCAGTCGCCGACCTCGATTCGCGGCGGCCTCGCGGTTCTCTTCGGCCTGCCCGAGTCCAGCGTCGAGGTCATCGCGCCGGACGTCGGGGGCGGGTTCGGGCCGAAGATCATGCTCTTCTACCCCGACGAGCTCCTGGTCCCGTACGCGGCGATGCAGCTCGGCCGGCCGGTGAAGTGGACCGAGGACCGCCAGGAGCACTTCACCGCGGTCAACCAGGAGCGCGGCCAGGTCCACGACGTCGCGTTCGGCTTCGATGACGAGGGCCACGTGCTGGCGATCGACGACGACTTCATCCACGACGGCGGCGCCTACACGCCGTACGGGATCATCCTGCCGATCATCACCGCCGCCCAGCTGCCCGGGCCCTACCGGGTGCCGAGCTATCGCGTCCGCTTCCGTGACGTGTACACGAACGCGACTCCGACCTCGCCGTACCGGGGCGCCGGCCGGCCACACGCGTGCTTCGTCATGGAGCGTGTGCTGGACGCGATCGCCGGCGCCACCGGCGTCGCGCGCGAGGAGGTCCGGCGCCGGAACCTGATCGGACCCGATGACTTCCCCTACGAGGTCGGCGTCGCGTGGCAGGACGGCAACACCGTCGTCTACGACAGCGGCAACTACCCCCAGCTGCTCGACCGCGCGCTCAAGCTGCTCGGACCGCGGCCCGAGGGCGATCACATCGGCCGCGGCGTCGCGGTGTACGTCGAGGGCACCGGCGTGGGGCCGTACGAGGGCGCGCACGTGCAGGTCCTGGTCAACGGCAAGGTCGTCGCCGCGACCGGCATCCCGAGCCAGGGCCAGGCGCACGCAACGGTGTGGGCGCAGGTGGTCGCCGACGAGCTCGGTGTCGACGTCGCCGACGTCGAGGTCACGAGCGGCGACACGCGCCGCTTTCCATGGGGCGTCGGCACTTTCGCCTCGCGCGGGGCGGTGACGGCCGGCAACGCCATGCACGTGGCCGCGCGCGCGGTCGCGGACAAGGCGAAGCGGATCGCCGCCGAGCACCTGGAGGCGGCGCCCGAGGACCTCGAGCTGGTCGCCGGCCGCGTGCGCGTCAAGGGTTCGCCGGACAAGGCGATCCCGCTGGCCGCGGTCGCGGTGCTGAGCAATCCCGTGCGCTACGCCTTCGGCGGCGGCACCGAGGCGGCCACCCAGTTCGCCGCCCGGCCCCGGCCCGGTCCGCCGCTGCAGCACGGCGACGAGCCAGGGCTCGAGGCCACCGGCTACTACAGCCCGCCGGGATCGACGTGGGCGTCGGGGTGCCACGCCGCCTACGTGCGCATCGACCCCAGGACGTTCCGGCTCGAGATCCTCAAGTACGTGGTGGTCCACGACTGCGGGCGGGTGATCAACCCGCTCGTGCTCCAGGGCCAGATCGAGGGCGGCGTGGCCCAGGGCATCGGCGGCGCGTTCTACGAGCGGCTCGCCTACGACTCCGACGGGCAGCTGCGCAACGCGTCGTTCATGGAGTTCCTGATGCCGTACGCGACCGAGATTCCGGCCATCGAGATCGACCACATCGAGACGCCGTCGCCGCTCAATCCGCTCGGCGTCAAGGGGGCGGGGGAGGCGGGCGTCATCCCGGTCGGTGCGGTGCTGGCGTCGGCGATCGAAGAGGCGCTGCATGTGCCGATCACGGAGATGCCGCAGTCGCCGCTCAAGCTGTTCGAAGCGTTCTCTAACGCATGAGCGAACACGCAACAGTTGTCAGGGTCGAGCGCCACGAGCCCGGCGCCGGCAAGCGCGACGAGGTCGCGGGAGTGCTGAGGTCGGCGGCGCAGGCGGCGCGCGACGCTTCGGGATGCTTCGGCGCCCAGGTCGCGAGCTCCGACCGCGAGCCGACGCAGGTCGTGCTCATCGAGCGCTGGGAGTCCGAGGACGCGATGCGCAAGTTCCACACGCGTCCCGAGTACACGAGCCTCGAGCGCACGCTCGACGGCGCCGCCAAAGTCGAGGTCTTTACGACCGCGTAGGCGTACGCGGTCTTTACGACCGCGTAGGCGTACGGACGACGGCGGCGACGATGTTGCCGCCTGGCGGTCCCTGGTGCGAGTTCCGCTCGCCGCCGCTGACATAGTTGGCCGTCCGCCCGGTGACCGACGCGATCAGCATCCCGCCGAGCGCCTTGCCGATCTGGTAGGCGTTGTGGTCGTCGAGCAGCGTGATGTGCTGTCCACGGACCACGTCTGTGCCGGGGATCACCGACTTGGCGAAGACGTGGACGAGGCGGTCGAGGTCCTTCTCCACCGGCAGCCCGCCCTCGAAGCGGATGCCGGCGGCGCGGAGCGCGTCGCGCACGCCCTGCGCGTCGATGAAGTCCTTCGTCACGGCGTGGCCGATGACCAGCGAGCTTGCCGACGCCGTCGAGTTGCCGTAGACGACGACCTCGCCGTGCCGCTTCTCGCCGCCGGACGACGTCATCGCCACCTCCGAGTAGAGATCCCAGTCGCGGCGAACGACGTCATCCGACAGCTTCGACTCCGGCACCTCGCCGAGCGCCATCGCCACGCCGAGCGCCGCCGCGTCGTTGGCGTAAGAGCCGGCGCCCTCGGGGCCGAACGTGAGGTCGTGCGAGACGACCGTGTGCCCGCGCGACTCGGCGTCGATGATGCTGCCCACGGTGAGGCCGGGCACCTTGACCATGACCAGGTGCACGTCCTTCGGGTCGGTGATCTGCGCGTCGCGCATCGCCTCGTGCGTGGCGGTGGCGACCTTGCGCATCATGCCCATCCGCCCTACCTCCTCGGGGGCGATCGCCTCCGAGCCGGCGCGCCCGACGACGAGCCGCTTCTCGGCCGGAGCCTGCGCGACCTCGACCCACTCGCGCGTCACCGCCGCTATGTGCGGCGTGATGACGCCTGGGCATCCGCCTGAGAGGACGAAGATCACGTGCTTGGCCACCTCGTCCTTCGCCACGCCGAGGAGCTTCGCCGTCCACTCGCGGAGCACCGCGTCCGCCCAGACCCGCCCCCAGTCGTCGTGGAAGCCGGTGCCGTCGGTCTTGCCGACGAGCGCGACCAGGTTTTCGCGCGTGACCTTGCCGGCGTCGGCGAGCGCCTGGAGCCCTGACGTGTCGGCCGGCGTCGCCGACGGGCAAACGAACATGTCGACGCGCTGCACCTTCATGACCCAACCTCCGGTGGACGCTGGAAGCCAAAGCCCGGGACCTTCTCCAGCTGCTCGGCGAAGTCGAGCAGCGGGTATTCCTCTGCGAACCTGCCGACGAGCTGGACGCCGACCGGCAGCCCGTCGTGGACGCCGGCCGGTACGGAGATCGCCGGCACTCGCGCAAACGAGACGGGTAGGACGAAGCGGACGTACTGTGACCATGCGTCGCCGAGGAAAGGCGGCACATCGTCGATCTTCATCGGCGGCAGGCCGAGGGTCGGCGTGAGCAGGAAGTCGTACGTCGTGCGCAGCGGTTTGCCGACCAACGCGTTGGCGGCCGCCGTCGCCGACTCCATGGCGCGGAAGTAGTCCATCGCCGTCAGGTCGCGCCCTTCGGCGGCGAGCTTGCGGATGCCGGGACCGAAGGTCGAGAGGTCGGCGGGGAAGCTCGCCATGCTCGCTCGGCGGACGACGGCGTAGCCCTGGGTCACGCGTTCAGGCTCCCACGCGATCTCCTCGACCTGGTGGCCCGCGTTGCGCAGCGCGAGCACCGCGCGCTCGCACGCCTCGGCGCACGCGCG
>CAYWTI010000081.1:0-4210 GCA_964461175.1 uncultured Actinomycetes bacterium
ATCACGCCTCTGCATCGCAAGTATCGAGCTTCCGACGCCCACCGCGGCCAGGAGCAGCATGAGGGCGAGGTTGCGGCCGTCGACGCCGCTGAGGAGCGGCGTCCCGAAGAGCTTGAACGCGGACAGGTCTTCCACCCAGGCGGGGAGGTTGAAGATCGTCGCCAGCTCGGCGTCGAGGTAGCTCGCGAAGGCGAACGCACCGAGCAGGCCGACGGCCGCGCGCGGATTCCACGCCGCGAGAAGGGCGCCGGCGGCGGCGAACACGAGCGCGAACGGCACCAGCATGGCCGACGCCGCGACGAGGCGCCCGCCGTCCAGCTCGATCCCCTGCACGCGGGCGGCGATATAGAGCGCGACGCCGCTCACCCCCGCGACCACCAGGCCGGTCGCGGCCAGCACGGCCATGCGCTCGACGACCACAGCCGCTCGCGAGAGCGGCTGGCTCAGCGTGATCTCCAGGCGGCCGTCTGAGTCCTCGGCCGACCATCGCGCGACGTAGGTGATCGCGAGCGCGGCGAAGAGGAGCTGCGCGACGTTGAGCCACGTGTAGCCCAGCACGGCTGGGTAGAGCTGCTGGTGGATGAAGATGCGGAGGTAGGGGAGGAACGTGGGAATCGAGAGCAGGGTGCTGACCACCGTCCGCGTCAGGTCGACGAAGACGACGGCCACGACGGCGATCCCGACGGCCCAGGCTGCGACGCCGAGGCGCCGATCCCACACACCGCGAATGACAGGCACACGCCAGACCGGCGGCGCATCGGCCTCGAAGCTGACCGGCCGCCGGCGCAGAGGCACCGCGATGAGACCGGCGCCGAGGTCGCGGCGTGTGAACGCGACGGCCGCCGCGGCCGCGGCGATGACGGCCAGCGCGAGCAGGGCGAGAAATGCGCGCACGTCGAAGTTGCCACCGGGCGGCAGCGGCCGGCTCAGGTCGTAGTAGCGGAACGGTGACAGCCACCGCCACGTCGAAAGGGAGGTGAATATGCCGCTCAGGCTGTTGAGCAGGTACAGCGCGAGCAGCGCCGCGCCGGCGGCGGCCGTCGCGGCTCGGGCGGGCGCGAGCTGGGCGACGAAAAGCGCGACGCCGTAGCACGCGAGCCCCAGGGCGACCAGCAGCACCGCCTCTTCGACCACGCCGCGCGCGCTCGCCGAATCGCCCGCCGAGGCAAGCCCCGCGAAGTAGGCGACGGCCGCACCCGCCGAGGCCACGGCCAGCCCAAGCGCGAATGCGGCGACGCGCGACGCGATGAGTCCGGCGCGGGCGAGTCCGGTCGCGAGCGTCGCCTCGACCGTCCCGCGCTCCTCGTCACCCCGCGCAAAGCCCGTCGCCGCGACCAGCGCCCAGACCGCGAAGAGGATGGCGAGCGGGTGGAAGCCTCGAAACTCGACGTAGCCGCCGACCGTGTCGGGGCGGAGGGGAGGGGGGAAGATGGCGACGAGCTGCGCCGCCAGGGCGGACATCGTCGCCCCGAAAGCGGCGCGCTCGATGGGGGTGTGTCCGGCGACCTGGTAGAAGCCGACCGTCTGGATGAAGATCGAGACGACCGCCGCGAGGGAAAAGCCGGCGATGCCCCAGCGGCCCATGCGGAGCGCGAACAGGGTCGCGGTCACGATGGGAGCAGCCGGTGCCTCGGCTCGTTGAAGTAGCTGAGAAAGATCTCCTCCAGCGTCGGCTCCGTGCTGACGAAGTCCACGACGGCGCTGTCGCGGATGGCGCGCAGAAGGCCGTCAAATCCTTCGTGCACGGTGCAGGTGACGTGCCGCCCGCTGACGCGGACGTCGTCGACGCCTGTCGCGTCGCGCAGCTCGTTTTCGGGAACGTGGGTGCCAGGAGCGAACTCGATCTCGACGCGGTGGACGCGGATGTCGCGCAGCTCCTCGAGTCCCGCGACGCGCACGAGCCGGCCGTTGCGGACGATGCCGACGCGGTCGCACACGCGCTCGACCTCGGAGAGGATGTGCGAGGACAGGAACACGGTCGCGCCGTCGTCGCGCGCCTCGCGCAGCAGCGCGTAGAACTCCTGCTGGTTGAGGGGGTCGAGCCCGGCGGCGGGCTCGTCGAGGATCAGGAGGTCGGGGTGGTGCATGAAGGCGACGACGATGGCGAGCTTCTGCTTGTTGCCGGTGGAGTACTCGCGGAACCTGCGCGTGAGGTCGAGGTCGAAACGCTCGGCGATCCGGCGGACCCGCATGCGGTCGACGCCGCCGCGCATCCCGCCGAGGTAGCCGACCACCTCGCTGCCCGTCAGGCTGCCGAACTGCGGCACGTCGCCGGGCAGGTAACCGACCTTGCGCTTGACGGCGACCGCTTCGCGGATGCAGTCGAGGCCGAAGACGTACGCCGATCCGGAGGTGGGCCGGATCATGCCCATGAGCAGCCGGATCGTGGTCGTCTTGCCGGCGCCGTTCGGGCCGAGGTAGCCGAAGACCTCCTGCGGGGCGACCTGGAGCTCGAGGTCGAACAGGCCGCGGCCGGCGCCGTAGTCCTTGGTCAGCCGCGAGGTCCTGATCGCCGGAGCGCTCACCTTGCTGCGAGCATATAAGGCGACGTGCAGCTGGGCGACCTCGAGCTACACCTCCTCATCGCCGACCGGTGGAAGGCCGACGGCGGCCTGATGTTCGGCGTGGTGCCGAAAGTGCTCTGGGAGAAGCAGAAGCCCGCCGACGGAAACAACATGATCGACTGCGCCTGCGTCTGCCTGATCGCGCGCAAGGACGGGCGAACCATCGTCTGCGAGACCGGGATAGGCAACAAGCTGAGCGAGAAGCGCGCACAGCAGGTGATGTTGCGCGAGCCGGAGAGCCTGCTCCATCACCTCGGGCGGTTGGGCATCCGCCCCGAAGAGGTCGACGCCGTCGTGACGACACACCTCCACTGGGACCACGCGGGTGGCCTGACGCGCCGCAACGAGCAGGGCGCGGTGGAGCTGACCTTCAAGAACGCGCGCCACTTCATCCAGCGCTCGGAATGGGACTACGCCCTCGACCCCGACGTGCGCAGCCGCGTCAGCTACATCGCGGACGACTTCACGCCGCTGGCGGACGGCAACAACCTGGTCGAGTTCATCGACGGCGACGCGGAGGTGCTGCCGGGGGTGCACCTGCGTCACGTCGGCGGCCACACACCGGGGAGCCAGGTGCTCGTCCTTCGGTCGGGCGAGCTCGCGTGCGCGGTGACCGGCGACCTCGTCTGCCAGACGCCGCACCTGCGCGTGCCGTGGAACATGGCCGCAGACCTCGACCCGCTGCGCGTGCTGCAGCAGAAGGCGCAGCTGTTCGACGAGGCGGAGAAGCACCGCTGGCTGCTCGTCCTCAGCCACGAGACCGACCAGCCGGCCGGCTACCTCGAAGACGGCGGCAAGTGGCGGCCGGAGCCTCGACTCCTGTGAGCTTCACCACAGCGGACGGCCGCAAGCTCACGTACCGCAAGCTCGGCCACGGCCCGGTGCTGGTCGTCCATCCGGGTGGACCAGGCCTGGCTTCGACCTACATGGGCGACGTCGCGGGGTTGTGGGAGAAGTTCACGCTCGTCATCCTCAACCCGCGCGGCACGGACGGATCCGACCGCCCCGCCGACCCGTCGGCGTACCGGCTCAGCGATTACGCGGCCGACCTCGAGGAGCTACGCCAGCACCTGCGCCTCGAGCGAATGCTGCTCATGGGCTACTCGCACGGCGGGATCGTCGCGCAGGAGTACGCGCTGACCTACCCGGCGCGCGTCCGCAAGCTCGTGCTCGCGTGCACAGCGTGCCGCTTCGGCGCCGAGCAGGAGACCGAGCGGAAGGCGGCGATGGACAAGCGCGCCGGCCAGCCGTGGTTTGCCGACGCGGCCGCGGCCAGTGAGGAGAGCGATGCGGGTGCGACCGACGAGCAGCGGCGCGACGCGCTGTTTCGGATGATGCCGCTCTACTTCGCGCACTTCGCCGCTGCCGAGGCCGGCTACCTCGACACGTTCCGATCGGAGACGATCAACGGCGACGCGGGGCGCGCCTTTTCCGCTGAGGTGCCGTCGCTCGACCTGCGCGAGCGGCTGCGCGCGCTGAAGGTGCCGACCCTCGTGATCACCGGTGAGGAGGACTTCATCTGCGGTCCGGCGTGCGCGGCCGATATGGAGGCGGCGATCCCCGGCGCGCAGAAGGTCCTGGTCGGCGACGCGGGCCACATGGTGTTCATGGAGCAGCCGCGCGCCTTCTACGACGAGGTGTCGAGC
>CAYWTI010000082.1:0-17089 GCA_964461175.1 uncultured Actinomycetes bacterium
GCGCCGTACTTGTCGGGCGATTCGGTGGCCCAGCGCCGGTGGTACGCGGCAGCCTCATAGAGAAGGATCGTGAGCCCGACCTCGAAGAGCGGCTGGTGGTCGACGAAGTCGACCTCCTCGATGCCGGCGGACACGCGCTCCCACGCGGCCGCGGTCGCGGGGTCGAGATCACGCACCCACCCGCGGGGGACGCCGAGCCGCGGGCGCTCGAGCCGGTCGAGCGACACCTGCTCGCCGGACATGATCGTGAAGGCCCTCGCCGCCGTGGCCACGTCCGGCGCGATCGGGCCCAGGGTGTCGAGGGACGGCGACAGCGGGACCACCCCGTGGATGTCGACGCTGCCGTAGAGCGGCTTGAAGCCGGCGACCCCGCACAGCGACGACGGGATGCGGATCGAGCCGCCGGTGTCGCTGCCGATCGCCCAGTCGCACATGCCGGCCGCCACGGCCACCGCCGACCCGCCCGAGGATCCGCCCGCTACGCGGCTCGGGTCGTGGGGGTTCAGCGCCGTGCCGTAGTGCGGGTTGACGTTGGTGACGCCGTAGGCGAACTCGTGGAGGTTCGTCTTGCCGACGATCACGCATCCGGCGGCGCGCAGCCGCTTGACCACCGGGGCGTCGGCGCTGGCCGCCACCTTCGGGAGCAGGATGCCGCCGGCCGTCGTGACCATGCCCTCGACGTCGACGAGGTCCTTGACCGCGACCCGCTCGCCGCCCGCTCCCGTGGGCGCCTCGGCGCGCGAGATGAAGGCGTTCAGCTCCACGCCGCCAATTGTCGGGCTTGAATTCGGGGCCACGGCGCTATCCTTGCCCGCTGATGTCAAGCCCGACGTCGGGTGCGCTCGGCGCCAACCTGTCGTGGAGCAAGGTCGATGTGCTCACGTCGTTCGAGCGGCTGACGGCCGAGATCCAGGTTCGCGGCGGCCGCCTGCGCGAGACGATCAACGATCCCGAGCCGCTGTTCCACCTGCGCAACGTCTCGGCCGAGCCGCTCGTGCCGGGCGCGGTGCCGCTGAGCGGAGTTCCCGAGGGTCTGTTCAGCAAGGACTTCGTCGGCGGCATCCGGACCATCGAGCCGGAACCACCGCCGCCCGACATGGTCGCCGACATGATCCGCCGCTACGTCATGTTCCAGGCGACCACCTTCATGGTGACCGGGGCGGCCGAGTTCCCGCGCGCGACCGAGCCGTCGATGCACACCGAGATCCTCATGAAGTCGAGGTTCTTCCCGATGATCGACGTGACAGTGACGATCTTCGGCGTCAACGGCAAGAGCTGGACCCAGCCGAACATCTGGGTGAACCGCGACCTGATGCTTGCCGTCTTCTTGGGCTGAGAGGTTAGGCTGAGCGGCCGAACAACCTCGCCAGGCGCACCTTCAGAAGGTGCCAGAGGATCCCGAACGCGCTGACGGGCTTGGCCGTCGCCTGAGGGGCCGGCGTCGCGGCGCCCGGACCTTCGGCCCCCGGCGCCGGGCTCGACGCCGCTTCGAGGTTCGACTGGATGCACGACGCCATCTCGCCGACCAGGCGCTTGGACACGTCCTCCATGACGCCGCGGCCGAACTGCGCCACGCGCCCCGCCACGTGGTATTCCGTCGTGATCGTCACCGTGGAGTTCTCGCCCGCGGTGGCAACCTTCATCAAGGCGGTCGCGCGTGCTGAACCCGGACCTGTCGTCTCCCGGCCCTCCGCAGACAGCGTGGCGCTGCGCTCGGCGTCGTTGCGGTCGGTGATGCGTGCGGTGCCGTTGTAGGCGACGGTGATGGGCCCGACCTTGACCTTCACCTTGCCCTTGAAGGTGCTCTCGTCGACGACCTCGGTGAGCTCCGCTCCGGGTACGCAACCGACTACCTTGTTGATGTCGAGGAGGTAAGCGAACACTCTGTCCGGTG
Organism: uncultured Actinomycetes bacterium; assembly: GCA_964461175.1. Classification (GTDB taxonomy): domain Bacteria; phylum Chloroflexota; class Dormibacteria; order Dormibacterales; family Dormibacteraceae; genus 40CM-4-65-16. The sequence goes on from CAYWTI010000082.1 coordinate 1,895, forward strand.
GGGCGCCCACCTGAAAGGAATTCTCCAGTTGCATTTCCGGGCTAAAAGTAGCGCAATAGTGGGGTTCGTCTGACGATCAGGTTCGTTCACCGCGTGTGGAGCCACCCGCGCGCGCCCATGGGAGGGGATTAGGAGGACTGATGAAGCACAAGGTCGCCACCACCGTCAACGGCCGCCGGCACGAGCACGAGGTGGAGCCCCGCCTGCTGCTCGTGCACTACCTCCGCGACAACCTGGGGCTGACCGGCACGCACGTCGGCTGTGACACCAGCCAGTGCGGCGCGTGCACGATCCTCGTCGACGGCAAGGCCGTCAAGAGCTGCACGCTCTTCGCCGTCCAGGCGGACGGCAAGAACCTCACCACGATCGAGGGCATGGCCAAGGACGGCGAGCTCCATCCGATCCAGCAGGCGTTCTGGGACGAGCACGGCCTGCAGTGCGGCTACTGCACGCCGGGCTTCATCATGGCCACGGCCTATCTGCTCTCGCAGAACCCGAACCCGAACGACGAGGAGATCCGGCGAGGCCTGGAAGGCAACCTGTGCCGCTGCACCGGCTACGTGAACATCATCAAGGCCGTCAAGACCGCGTCCAAGACGATGAGCGGATCGGCCGGCAAGAAGGCGACCGTCGCGGCTGGAGGCGAGTGACATGGCGGTAACGCAGCTTGTCGGCGCCAAGATCCACCGTCGCGAGGACCCGCGCCTGATCACGGGCCACGGCCACTACATCGACGACTTCACCCGCACCGGCACGGCTTACGCGGCGTTCGTGCGCAGCCCCCTCGCGCACGCGCGCATCAAGAGCATCGACGTCACCGACGCGAGCAAGGCGCCCGGCATCGTCGGCGTCTACACCGCGCGTGACTTCAAAGGCCAGCTCGCCGGTACGCACCCGACGACGCCCGCCTTCACCGCCGCGAAGAAGTACGTGCCCGACCGTTTCCCGATCGCCGAGAAGGAAGTTCACTACCAGGGCGAGATCGTCGCCGCCGTGCTTGCGGAGACGAAGGGCCAGGCCGCCGATGCGGCGAACCTGATCCAGGTCGAGTACGAGGAGCTTCCCGCGGTCATGGACCTCGAGAAGGCGCTCGACCCGAAGGCCCCGAAGGTGCACCTCGAGGGACCCGACAACATCGGCTGGGACATCCCGTACACCGGGCCGGAGGTCACCGAGGCCGCGTTCAAGGACGCCGAGGTCGTGGTCAAGCAGCGCATCCTGCAGAACCGGCTGGCACCGGTCCCCATGGAGCCGCGCGGCGTGCTCGCCGAGTACGAGGGCTTCGACAAGAAGCTGACCATCTGGATGTCGAGCCAGAACCCGCACTTCATCCGCCTCTTTGTGTCGGGCGCGATGGGCCTCAAGGAAAGCCAGGTGCGGGTCGTCTCGCCGGACGTCGGCGGCGGCTTCGGAAGCAAGATCAGCCCCTATCCCGAGGACTACCTCGTGCCGGCCATGTCGCGCCTGTCGGAGCGGCCGGTGAAGTGGATCGAGACGCGGACCGAGTCGATCCAGAACGCCACGCACGGGCGCGGTCAGTTCTACGACGTCGAGGTGGCGGCGAAGAAGGACGGCACGCTGCTCGCCATGCGCATGACCCAGTTCCTCGACATCGGCGCCTACCACGGCACGTTCGCCGGCTTCCAGGCGTGCGCCTGCCTCATGGCGGGTGGCGCCTACAAGTGGCCGGGAGGGATCACCGCCCGGACGATCGGCATCCTCACGAACCGGGTACCGACCGACCCGTACCGCGGGGCGGGCAGGCCGGAGGCCACGCACCTCGTCGAGCGGATGGTCGACCTGGTCGCGACGGAGCTGAAGATGGACCCGGTCGAGATCCGGCGCAAGAACTTCATCCAGCCCAAGGAGTTCCCCTTCACCCAGCACTTCGGGCTGGTCATCGACTCGGGCGACTACGAGAAGTCGCTCGACCGCGCGCTCGAGCTTGCGGGGTACGACGACGTCCGCAAGAGACAGGCTGACGCGCGCAAGCAGGGCAAGTACCTCGGCATCGGCGTCTCGACCTGGATCGAGCTGTGCGGCTTCGGCCCCAGCGCGGCCACCGCGCCGGCGACCGGCGGCATCGCGCTCGTCGAGTCGGCGCAGGTCCGGGTGACGCCCACAGGCGCGGTGCTCGTATACACCGGCACGCATTCACACGGCCAGGGCCACGAGACGACCTTCCCCCAGATCGTCGCCGACCAGCTCGGCGTGCCGTACGAGAACGTCGAGCTCAGACACGGCGACACGTCCGAGGGCACGTCCTTCGGTTACGGCACGTACGGCAGCCGCAGCCTCGCCGTGGGCGGGGTCGCGATCAGCCGGGCGGTCGGCAAGGTCATCGACAAGGGCAAGAAGCTCGCCGCGCACATGCTCGAGGCGGCCGAGGAGGACGTCGTCTTCGAGCACGGGAGCTTCCACGTCAAGGGTTCGCCGGACAAGTCGAAAGCGTTTGGCGAGGTCGCGTTCGCGAGCTACGGCATGAGCCTCCCCGAGGGCATGGAGCAAGGGCTCGAGGCCGTGGCCTACTTCGATCCGCCCAACCTCGTGTGGCCGTTCGGCGCGCACATCGCGGTCGTCGAGATCGACGCCGAGACCGGCAACGCGCAGCTGCAGAAGTACGTCGCGGTCGACGACTGCGGCAACATCATCAACCCGATGATCGTCGACGGCCAGATCCACGGCGGCGTCGCGCAAGCGATCGCGCAGGCGCTGTACGAGGAGGTCGTCTACGACGACGCGAGCGGCCAGCTCAAGACGGGCACGCTGCTCGACTACAACATCCCGGGCATCGGCGAGATCCCGGCGATGAGCCTTGACCACACGGTCACTCCGTCGCCGACCAACGAGCTCGGCGTCAAAGGCATCGGCGAGGCGGGCACGATCGCGGCAAGCGCCGCGGTGATCAACGCCATCTGCGACGCGCTGAGCCCGCTCGGTATCAAGCATGTGGACATGCCCGCCAGCCCTGACCGGCTGTGGGCGCTGATGAGGGGGGCACGCAAGTGATTCCTGCCGCTTTCGAATACTCGCGAGCCTCGTCCGTGGACGAGGCTTCGAAGCTGCTCAACAAGTACGGCGAGGACGCCAAGGTGCTGGCCGGCGGCCACAGCCTCGTCCCGCTGATGCGGCTGCGTCTCGCGCAGCCGACCGCGCTCGTCGACATCAACGGCATCAAGGAGCTCGATCACATCAACGAGAGCGGGGGCAAGCTCCACATCGGCGCGCTCACGCGCCACGTGGCCATCCAGACGTCATCGGTCGTGAAGGAGAAGCTGCCCCTGCTGGCCGAGGTGGCGGGCGAGGTCGGCGACAACCAGGTGCGCAACATGGGCACGATGGGCGGGGTTATCGCGCACGCCGACGCGGCGGGCGACTATCCGACGCTCGCCCTCATGCTCGACGCCGACATCGTCACCAACCAGCGCACCATCCACGCCAAGGATTTCTTCAAGGATCTCTTCACCACGGCGCTCGGTCCCGACGAGATCGTGACCGAGGTCGTGTTCCCGGTCGCGAACGGGCCGCACAAGTACATGAAGTTCCGCCGCCGGCTCTTCGACTGGGCGATCGTCGGCGTCGCCGCCCAGAAGCTCAACGGCGGCTGGCGTATCGGCCTCACCAACGTCGGGCCGACGCCGGTCCGTGCGATCGCGGTGGAGAAGGCTCTGCACGACGGCGCCAAGGCCGAGGAGGCCGCGCAGCACGCGTCCGACGGGCTCGACCCCGCCGGCGACCTGCGCGCAAGCCCGGAGTACAAGAAGCACCTTGCCCGCGTGCTGACCAAGCGGGCGATCCAGCAGGCCGAAGGTCACCAGTAAAGGCGCGGGGAGGCAGGCGTTCTCGCACCTGCCTCCCTCGCTCACGCTGCCCACGACTCGCGTCGTGGGCGCCCTGGCAGGTGAGCCGACCCTGCCCTGCGGGCAGGGCAAGCGCCGCTGCTCACCTTCCCTTTTAAGGTTCGGTCTTATCTAGGCTTGACATCGTGACGGCCGTCCCCACCATCGAGGAGGTCGAGCGCCGCCTGCGCGAGCGGCGCTACATAGGCGACCGCGCGCTCGCGACGTCGATCTTCCTGTCGCTCAAGCTCCAGAAGCCGCTGTTCATCGAGGGCGAGGCCGGGGTGGGGAAGACCGAGGCGGCCAAGGTCATGGCCGATGTGCTCGACGCCCGCCTCATCCGCCTGCAGTGCTACGAGGGCATCGACCTTGCCCATGCGGTGTACGAGTGGAACTATCCCCGCCAGCTCCTGCACATCCGGCTGATGGGCGAGAGCGAGGACCGTCGCGTCGCCGAGCGCGAGATCTTCTCCCCCGAGTTCCTACTCCGGCGCCCGCTACTCGACGCGATCGACAACGACGACCCGACGCCGCCAGTGCTGCTGATCGACGAGATCGACCGTTCGGACGAGGAGTTCGAGGCGTTCCTGCTGGAGCTGCTCTCGGACTTCCAGGTCTCGATCCCCGAGATCGGCACGATCAAGGCGCACCAGGTTCCCTTCGTCGTCATCACGTCGAACCGCACGCGCGAGGTCCACGACGCGCTGAAGCGGCGCTGCCTCTACCACTGGATCGACTACCCGGACCTGGAGAAGGAGGTCGAGATCGTCCGCGCGCGGGCGCCCGAGGCCGCGGACGGGCTCGCGCGCGAGGTCGCCGCGCTGGTCCAGAACCTCCGGGGCATGGACCTCTACAAGGTACCCGGCGTGGCCGAGACCCTCGACTGGGCGCGGTCGCTGGCGGCCCTCGGCGCTACCCGGATCGACGCCGGCCTGGTCAGCGCGACGATGGGCGCCGCGCTGAAATACCAGGAAGACCTCGACCGCGTGCGCGAGCAGGTGCCCGCGCTGGTCGAGAAAGCCCAGCGTGCCTGACGCGGCGCAGTCCGCGGCCCCCGATCTCCTCCCGCGGCTCGGGGCATTCGCGCGCCTGCTCCACGACGCCGGGCTCGAGGCCGGCCCGCGCCGGCTGACGGACGCGACGCGCGCCCTCGGCTTCGTCGACCTCAAGCAGCAGGAGGACTTCCGCAACGCGCTGCGTGCGGTGTTCGTCAGCCGCAAGGACGATATCCCCATCTTCGAGGCCGCCTTCGACATCTTCTGGGCCCCGCCGGACCCGCGCATGTCGGCCGGCCTGATACCCGGGCGCAGCCGCGCCCTGCCCCTCGCGCCCGAACGAGCGCAGGTCTGGGCGAACGCCCTCGGCCTGAACGCCTCGCAGATGAGCCGCGAGCAGGAGCCCAAGGAGTACCCGGCCAGCTCGAGCGGCTACAGCGCCGAGGAGCTGCTCCGGCAGAAGGACTTCGAGGACATGACGTGGGCCGAGACCGAACAGGTGCGACGCCTCCTCGAGTCGGCGCCGTGGCGCGTGGCCGAGAGAAGGACGCGGCGCCTGCGGCCGGCGCGAAGCGGACGGATCGACCTTCGCAGGTCGGCGCGCCACGCCATCCGCTCGAGCGGCGAGCTCATGACGCTCTTCCGGCGCAAGCCGCGTGTGCGCAGGCGCCCGCTGGTCCTCATCTGCGATGTGAGCGGCTCCATGGAGCGCTACTCGCGCTTGCTCATGATCTTCGCTCACGCGATCGCGCGCCGCGAGGACCTGGAGGCTTTCGTCTTCTCCACGCGCCTGACGCGGGTCACGCGCCTCTTGCGCCAGCGCGACCTCGACCGCGCGCTCGACTCGGTGAGCAAGGGCGTGCACGACTTCAGCGGTGGCACGCGCATCGGCGACGCGCTCGCCGACTTCAACCGCAAGTGGGCCCGGCGCGTGCTCGGCCACGGCGCGGTCGTGATCATCATCAGCGACGGCTGGGACCGCGGCGACCCCGCGCAGCTGACCGCCGAGCTCATCCACCTGCGCCGGTCGGCGCACCGCCTGATCTGGCTCAACCCGCTGCTCGGAACCGAGGGTTACGAGCCCCTCACGCGCGGCATGGCCGCGGCGCTCCCGCACTGCGACGACTTCCTGGCCGCGCACAACGTCGCCGCGCTCGAAGACCTGGGGAAATTGCTGGCGGCCCTCGACAGTAGGAAGAGTCGATGAGGGAGGTCCTGGAGGAGCTCAAGGAGTGGACCGCCGCGGGCGAGGAGGTAGCCCTCGCCACGGTCGTCGAGACGTGGGGCTCGAGCCCGCGACCGCTCGGCTCCAAGATGGCGGTCACCCGGTCGGGCAAGATGGCCGGCTCCGTCTCGAACGGCTGCATCGAGGGCGCCGTCTTCGAAGAGGCGCAGAAGGTGCTGAAGAGCGGCACTGCGAAGGTGGCGGCCTTCGGCGTCGCCGACGATGTGGCGTTCGAGGTCGGGCTCGCCTGCGGCGGGCACATCGAGGTCTTCGTCCAGCCGCTCGCGCAGGTGCACCGGGACCTGCTCGCGCTTCTGGACCGCGACCGGGCGGCGACCCTGCGCACGAACCTCGTCGACGGTTCGGCCGAGCTGGTCGAAGGCAGTCCGGCCGGCTCTGAGCTGGCTCACCGTGACGGCGACGTTTTCGTCGAGCCGTTCCGCCGGCCTGCGCACCTCGTGATCATCGGCGCGATCCACATCGCGATCCCGCTGCACCGGCTGGCGAAGCTGATGGGCTACCGCGTCACGGTCGTCGACGCCCGCGCCAAGTTCGCGACGAAGGAGCGGTTCCCTGAAGCGGACGAGCTGGTCGTGGCGTGGCCGGACGAGGCGATGGCCAAGATCGCGATCGACAGCTCGACCTACGTCGTCATCCTCACCCACGACCCGAAGTTCGACCTGCCGGCGCTCCGCTCGGTGCTGGGCAAAGGGGCCGGTTACGTCGGCGCGATCGGGAGCCGGAAGACGAACCAGAACCGCTTCGACAAGCTGCGCGAGGAGGGTTTCAGCGAAGGCCAGCTCGCGGAGGTGCACGGGCCCATCGGGCTCGACCTCGGCAGCCGCGGCGCCGAGGAGACCGCGCTCGGCATCCTGGCCGAGATCACCGCGGTGAGGTTCGGAGGCTCGGGGGCCGGCATGCGCGAGGTCAAGGCAGCGCGTTAGAAGGCGCTGCGGCGCCGTCGCTCAGGCCCGCTGCTTGCGCCGGAACCGCCTCGCCTTGGCGCGGTTCCCGCACGACGCCATCGTGCACCAGCGGCTCGAGTGGTTCCGGGACCGGTCAAAGAAGGCCCAGCGGCACGTCTGCGACCCGCACAGCTTCAGGCGCTGCCAGTCCTCGTCCTGCATCGCCGCGTACAGCGCCGCCACGAGACGCCCGAGAGCGCCCACGGCGCCTGGCGCCTCCGGCTCGAGCCTTGGCCGGCCGCCGGGGCCGAAGCGCATGCGCAGGCCGCTTTGACCCGCCGCCTGGTTGAGCGTGGCCAGGTCGACGGGGTAGACCTGGAGTCCCGAGTTCGCGCCGATGAGCCCGCGCATCGCCTCGCGCAGGGCGAGCGCGTGCTTGAGGTCGCCGGCGCCGACCGCCGTGTCCGAGCTCATCAACCCATGGCCCGCAAGCCAGGCCGCGAGGCGGTCGGGGTCGGTCAGCTCCTCCGGCCCGTCCTGCAGGTCGACGGTGTTGACGAAGGCCTGGACCAACCCGATGTCGCCGCTCGCGGTCTCGCGGTCAGCCATAACCATAAAGCACTCTACACCGGTTATAATAACCAGTGTCCGGAGTTAACCGGTTAGAGGAGGTCACGAGAATGAACCCGTACGTGAACGAAGAGGTCATGTGGCAGCGGCTGAAGGACATGCAGCTCGAGGCCGAGACCAGGCGGCTCCAGGGCGCGCGCCCAGGCGCGGGCGAGATGCTCCGGCTGCTCGCTGTGCGCGCATGGATCCTCGCGGGGCTCGCGATGCGCCGGCCCCCGCGGCCGGGATGGGTCGACGCGCCCCGCCGGCGTTCGCGCGCGGCCTAGCCCGCAAGCCGCCTGAGGATCGCGACCTGCTCGGCGTCGGGGCCGCCACCCGCGCCGGGCACCTCGAGGATGAACGGGAGCCGCGCCAGCCGCGGCTCGTGCAGCAGGGCGCGAAAGCCTTCCTCGCCGATCTGACCGGTCCCGATGTTCGCGTGCCGGTCGCGGTTGGAGGCCAGGCCGGTCACAGAGTCGTTGCAGTGGATGACCTCGACGTTCTTCAAGCCGACGACGCGGTCGAGCTCGTCGATGGTCTTGCGGACCTCGGCGGCGTTGCGCTCGTCGTACCCGGACGCGAAGGCGTGGCATGTGTCGAAGCAGACCGACACGCGGCCGTCGCCGTCGAGCGCGTCGAGCATCTGGCGGATCTCCTCGAACTTCGCGCCGACGCAGCCGCCAAGACCCGCGTTGTTCTCGATCAGCAGCCGAGCATGCTTCGGGTCGGCGCGCTCCAGCACGTGTCGCAGGTGCTCGGTGATCTGCGGCAGTCGCGCCTCGAAGCCGCCGCCCTTGTGCGACCCGGTGTGAAAGATCACGCCGTCGACGCCCAGCTCGTCGGCCGCCTTGAGGTAGCCGGCGAGCGTGCTCTCCGAGCGCTGGCGCAGCGTCGCGTCGTCGCCCGCGAGGTTGATCAGGTAGACGGCGTGAAAGTAGAACGGCGGCCGGCCGTGGCTGGCGGCCGCCTCTTTGAACGTTGCGATGCGGTTCTCGTCGAGCTTGGGCGACCCCCAGAAGCCGGGCGGCGTAGGGTGGACCTGTATCGCCTCCGCGCCCATCGCCTTCGCCCGCTCGTACGCGAGGTGCAGCCCGCCAGAGGAGTCGACATGAGCACCAAGAATCGGCATTCAGGAGAGAGTAAGCCGGGTTCCTTCTGGCATGCTGTCCCGGCTTTGTCGGTGTTCGTCATGGGGGACCTCGACCTCGCCATCCGTGGCCGCACCTATCGCGAGCCCGAAGGCCGTCATTCGATGGTCGTGCGCGGCCGCGACCTCGACGCCGGGCTGCAGCACGTCGCGTCGCGGTCCGACTGCCAGTCCATCGCCGTGGTCGGCCTGCCCGAGCAGGTCCCGGACCTCACACCGCTGGTTGGACGGCGCCTGCTGCTCGTCGACGGCGACGGCGCGCGCCTGCGCGATTTCGCCGAGACGGCGATCCGCGCGGGCGTCGAGGTCGAGTGGGTGCGCGCGACGCGTCCTCCTTTCGAGCGCCTTGCCGCCGCGCTGCTGCCGGTCGGCGGCGTCGTTCTCGCCGCGGGACGCAGCTCGCGCATGCCCGGCTCGCAGAAGCTTCTGCTCGACATCGACGGCGTGCCGATGGTCCGCCACGTCTACGAGGCCGCGTCCGAAGGCGGCTGCCACCAGACCGTCGTCGTCTACGCCGAGGACGACGTCAAGCGCGCGATCAACGGCCGCGCCGAGCTGGTCCACAACGCGAAGGCGTCGAGCGGCATGGCCTCGTCGCTGCAGGCAGGCCTCAAGGCGATGCGGCCCGAGATCGAGGCCGCGGTCATCCTGCTCGGCGACCAGCCGCTTGTCGGCTCGCGCACCATCGCCACGCTGCTGCGCGCCTGGCGGCGCGAGGGATCGCGGCCTGCGGTCGCGGTCGCGCAGGGCGACGGCGAGTGGGCACCGCCTGTCGTCCTCGCGCGGGACATGTGGGGCGAGCTCTTCGAGCTCAAGGGCGATGCCGGCGCGCGGCAGGTTCTGCACGGCCGGCCCGAGATCCTCGACATCATTCCGGCGCCGGGCCGCCCCGACGACATCGACACGCCCGACGACTACGCCAAGATCGTCCGCCTGTTTCCCAGGAAGAAGCCGAAGACGCACGCCTGAGCCGTAGTACGATCGTTCTAGTAACCGCTCTAGGAGTGTGCACTTGAACGATTGGGTTCGCGCCGGCGACTACCAGGACATCCTCTACGAGACCTGGGACGGCATCGCCAAGATCACGATCAACCGGCCCGAGGTGCGGAACGCGTTCCGGCCGACGACCGTGTTCGAGCTCGGCCGGGCGTTCGAGGCGGCGCGCGACGACCCGTCGATCGGCGTCGTCATCCTGACCGGCGCCGGCACGGAGGCGTTCTGCTCGGGCGGCGATCAGCGGGTGCGTGGCGACGACGGCTACGTCGACCCGAAAGGCGTCGGCCGGCTGAACATCCTCGACGTCCAGGTCCAGATCCGCCGCCTGCCCAAGCCGGTGATCGCGATGGTCGCGGGCTACGCGATCGGCGGGGGGCACGTTCTGCACGTCGTTTGCGACCTCACGATCGCCGCCGACAACGCGCGCTTCGGCCAGACCGGGCCGCGCGTCGGCAGCTTCGACGGCGGCTACGGGTCGGGGCTGCTCGCGCGCGTGGTCGGGCAGAAGAAGGCGCGCGAGATCTGGTTTCTGTGCGACCAGTACGACGCCCAGCAGGCGCTCGACATGGGCCTGGTCAACAAGGTGGTGCCGCTCACGGACCTCGAGAAGGAGACGGTCGCGTGGTGCCGGCGCATCCTCGAGCTGAGCCCGCTGGCGCTGCGCATGATCAAGGCCGGAATGAACGCCGCCGACGACGGCCTCGCGGGCATCCAGCAGCTGGCGGGCGACGCGACGCTGCTCTACTACATGAGCGAAGAAGCGCAGGAGGGCCGCGACGCTTACGTCCAGAAGCGAAAGCCCAATTTCGGCAAGTTCCCCAAGCGCCCTTAGCGTCTGGTGGTCCGCGGTCCGGCCGGCGACGCTCGCCGCGTCGGTCGCGCCGGTGCTCATCGGCACGTCCATCGCGGTGCACATCGGCGGTCTGCGCTGGGCGGCCGGCGCGGCCGCGCTGATCGTCGGTGTGGCGATGCAGCTCGGCGTGAACTTCGCCAACGATTATTCGGACCACGTCCGCGGCGCCGACGCCGTGCGCGTCGGGCCGGTGCGCGCGGCTTCGTCGGGCGTCGTCGCGGCGCGGCACGTGCGAGCCGTCGCGATCGCGGCGTTTGCGATCGCCGGCGTGGTCGGCCTCGTCCTGAGCCTGGCCACCGACTGGCGCCTGCTCATCGTGGGCGCGGCGTGCCTCCTCGCCGGCTGGCTGTACACGGGCGGACCACGACCTTACGGCTACCTCGGCCTGGGCGAGGTGTTCGTCTTCGTGTTCTTCGGCCTCGTCGCCACGGTGGGGACCGTCTACGTGGAGACGGGCCGCGTGACGGCTCTCGCGGTGCTGATGGGGTGCGGGGCCGGTTTCCTCGCGACCGCGATCCTCGTCCTCAACAACCTTCGCGATATCGACACCGACGCCGCCGCGGGCAAGCGCACGCTCGCCACGCGCATCGGCCGCGATCGCACGCGCCAGCTCCTGCTGGTACTGGTCTGCGCCGCGTTTGCGGTGCCAATCGCCGTCTTCATGTCCGGGCTCGCCCCCGTGAGCGTGATGGCCGTGCACTTTGCCATCCCGGTCGCCGCGGTGCCGGTGCGCACCGCGTTCGCCAGCAAATCGGCGCCCGAGCTCGTCGGGGCGCTGAAGCGCATGGCGGCCGCCGAGCTCGCCTACGCCCTGCTGTTCACTCTCGGGGTGCTCCTGTGAGGATCACATCGCGCCGGCCCGCCGACGTGGCACGCGAGGTCGAGCGCCTCGCGCGGGAGGGCCACCGCTGGTTTGTGCTCGCGAGCGTCGACGGCGGCGGGATGCTGGACCTCGAGCGCCTGGGGGCGGCGCGGTACGCCGCCGGACTTCACTCGAAGGTCGAGCTGGCGGCCGAAGCGCCCACCGCCCTCGCGACCGCGAGGTGAGCCGCCAGCACCCGTGCGAAGGCCTCGGGCCTTTCCTGGTGGACCGAGTGGCCGCAGCGGGGGACGATCTCGACCCGCCCGTTGGGCACGGTGGCGGCGAGGCGGCGGGCCGACGCGACGTAACCGTGGTCGAGCTGTCCCGCGACGAACGTGCACGGAAGATCGACGCGGGCCAGGTCGTCCCACAGCGGCGTCATCACGCCGGCGCCCATGCCGCGAAGCGAGCACGCCAGGCCCGACGCGTGGTTCAGCAATCGGTCTGCCCGCACCTGCGCGGCGTACGCCGGGCCGCGACGCTGGATGCCCGCGAAGAGCGGCAGCGATCCCCAGTAGTCGACGAACGACTCGACGCCATCCCTCTCGATGCGCTCGGCCAGTGCCTCGTCGCCGAGCCTCCGGCCCTCGCGCGCCTCTGGCTCCAGGCCGGCGTGGGCGCCGATCGTGACGACGGAGAGCAGACGCTCGGGGTTGCGGGTCGCGACGTGCAGCGCGAGCCGGCCGCCCATCGAGTAGCCGACCAGGTGTGACCGCTCGACGCCCAGCTCGTCCCACAGCGCGACCAGGTCGTCGGTGCACGCGTCCATCGAGCACCTCGCGCCCGGCGCGAGGTTCGTCTCGCCGTGTCCGCGCAGATCCGGCACGATCCAGCTGTAGCCCTGCGGCAGGTGGGCGATGAGCTCGCGCCAGCTGCGGCCGCTCTGCGTGAAGCCGTGCAGCATGGTGACCGGCAGCCCGTCGCCGGCGACAAAGTAGCTCAGGGTGGCGTCCCCAACGTCGAGAATCACAGGCACTCCATCGTATGAGTGACGTAACCCAGAGCTTCGCCGCGACCTTCGTCGACGAGCTCGCCGCCCAGGGCGTCGAGTTCGCGTGCGTCTCGCCGGGCTCGCGCTCGGCGCCGATCGCCATGGCCCTGCAACGTCATCCGCGCATCAAGGTCCTCATCCACATCGACGAGCGATGCAGCGCTTTCTTTGCCGTCGGGCTGGGAAAGGCGACCGGCAAGGCGGCCGTCGTCCTGACGACGTCGGGCACGGCGGCGGTCGAGGTCCACCCCGCGGTCGTCGAGGCGTCGTACTCGAGCACGCCGCTCATCGTCCTCACCGCGGACCGGCCGCCCGAGCTGCAGGGCGTGGGCGCCAACCAGGCGATCGACCAGCAGCGCCTGTTCGGTGGCGCTCCGCGATGGTTCCATGACCCGGGCGCGCCGACGGAGATGCCGAACGCGGCGCGGCTGTGGCGCCGGCTCGCCGCGCGTGCCGTCGCCGAGGCCGCGGCCGGCCCGGTGCACCTGAACCTGCCGTTTCGTGAGCCTCTCGTCGGACCTCCGGGCGAGATCCCCGACGCGCTCGGAGCGCCCACGCAGGCGGTCACCGCCGGCCGCCTGCTCCCGAGCCAGGCGCAGGTCGCGGCGCTCGCGTCCGCGCTGCAGCGCGCCCAGCGGCCGCTGGTCGTCGCGGGCGAGCTGCGCGAGGGCGAGCGCTTGGCGCCGGCGTTGAAGCGACTAGGCATCCCTGTTCTCGCCGAGCCGACGTCGCAGCTGCGTCGGCCAGAGACCGGCGCCGCGGTGGAGTCCTACGAGGCGCTGCTTCGCGCGGGCTGGTCGCTGCAGCACGGTCCCGACCTGGTGGTGCGCATCGGCGCCACGCCGACCTCGCGCGTGCTCAACCGCTGGCTCGCCGCCGCGTCCGCGCCGACGTTCCTCCTCGACCCGGACCGGGCCTGGCGAGACCAGGACCAGGTCGCCACGAACGTGCTCGTATGCGACCCGCAGCCGCTGCTCGAGGCGCTGCCCACCGTCGACCGCGCGGCCTGGCGCGAGCAGTGGATCTCCGCCGGCAAGCGGGCCTCGGCGGCGATTGCGGCGACAATGGTGACGACGCCGATCCACGAGGGTCACGTGGTCCGCGCGCTGAGCACGCGATTGCCCGACCCGGGCGTCGTCTTCGTCGGCTCGAGCATGCCGATCCGTGCGGCGGACAGCTTCTGGCCGCAGGCGCGCCCTGGCCAGCGGTTCTTTGCCAACCGCGGCGCCTCGGGCATCGATGGGCTGGTCTCGACCGGCCTGGGGGTCGCGACCGCGCGCAACCCGGTGCCGACGGTGCTGCTCCTCGGCGATCTCTCGCTGTACCACGACATGAACGGGCTCTGGGCGCTGCAGCGCCACGGCATCCGGGCCACGATCGTGGTCTGCGACAACAACGGCGGCGGCGTGTTCAGCTTTCTGCCGCAGGCCGAGCACGTCGACGTCTTCGAGGAGATCTTCGCCACGCCGCTCGGCCTAGACCTGTCGCAGGTGGCGCGCCTATATGGCCTCGTCTACAGCCCGGTGAGCGACCGCTCCGGCCTGGAGCCTGCGATCGCGGACGCGATCGCGGCGCCGACGCCGACGATGGTCGTGGTCAAGATGAAGCGCGAGGACAGCGTCACCGGCCACCGCCTGTGCTGGGAGGCGGCCTCCTCCGCGCTGAAGGGCTAGCTCGCCATCCAGGCGCTGCCGAACGCGGCGGCGCTTCGCCGCAATCTGCGCTGGATGTCTCCGAACCGCGCGATCGTCGCGCCCAGCAGGACCAGGGCCATGCCTTCTGCGGTTGCGACCATCAGGATGAAGATGAACTGCCGCGAAAGCTCCCAGCTGCGGCCGAACAAGATGCCGTCGCCGCCGAAAGTCAGGACACTCAAGGCGCCGGCGATGATCCCAGACCCCATGCCGAGGATGAACCCAGCACGGCGCGCGCCGACGAAACCAACCGAGATGTAGGTCGCGGCTATGAGCAGGAAGGTGAACCAGTTATCCATGCCGGTGACGCGATGGACCAGCCACACAGCGATCACGACGAGCCCGCCGGCGATCCCGACCTTGACCCCACCTCCCATGAGGTTGCCGACGTCGTCCAGCATCGCGAGCCACACACGCCATCGTGGTGTGTTCGGATCCTTGAGCATGTCGTTCAGCATCAGCTTCATCTCCTCTCCGTACTTGGTCCGAAAAGCTCGCTCGTGCAAGGACACGAGCACGCCGTAGAGGCGCTCTTCCCAGAGCACGCTCACTGGAGTGCTCTCACGGCGCGCGGCCGAGCAACGGCTAGCGCTTTTTCCATCCGGTCCAGCTCTCCCGCTAGAGCGGTTAGCCCGCTCGAGGTGAGGCGGTAGTAGCGGCGACGAGGATCTGCATCCTTCGGGCGGTCGACCTCCTCGACGAGCTCCGCGTCGAGGAGCTTCTTCAAAGACGTGTAGAGCGTCGAGGGCCCGAGGCGGACGCTTCCCATCGAACCCGACTCGACGTCCTTGAGGATCTCGTAACCGTGTCTTTGCTTGGATCGAAGCGAGAGAAGGATGTAGAACAGCGGCGCCGTGATCACCAAGGCGCGGCGACTATATCACAAACGGATATAGTGTCTTTCTTCCTAGGGTTCGAGAAGGAACTCCAGGACGACGCGGTTGAACTCGTCCGGGTGCTCGAGGTTCGGCAGGTGCGCGGCGTCGTGGATCACGGCCTTGCGCGCGTGGGGGACCTTCTCCATCAGCATCTCGACGGCGTCGAAGATCGGCGGCGCGTCCTCGTCGCCGACGACGACG
>CAYWTI010000083.1:0-21596 GCA_964461175.1 uncultured Actinomycetes bacterium
GCTGCGCCCGCTTCGGCGTCGTCGGCGAGCACTCCGACGGCACGGCGTGCGAGCTCTTCCACGTCGACGCGCGCAACGTGTTCGCCAGGCCGAAGGTTATGTCGTGGACCGAGGCGGCCGCCTTTCCCCTCACGTTCCTGACCGCGTGGCGAATGCTGACCACGCGAGCTCGCCTGCGTGAGAGCGAGAAGGTGCTCGTGGTCGGGGCCGGCGGCGGGGTGGCGACGGCGGCGATCCGCATCGCCCGCCACCTCGGGGCGCGCGTGTTCGCGACGAGCCGCTCCGAAGCGAAGCGCAAGCGCGCGCTCGAGATCGGCGCCGAGGCCGCCTTCGACTCGACCGACTTCGGCAAGGCGGTGCGCGAGGCGAGCGGCGGTGGCGTCGACGTCGTCGTCGAGTCGGTCGGCCCGGCGACCCTGGGCGAGTCGATGCGCGCGGTCGCGCCGGGCGGACGCATCGTTATCTGCGGCTCCACGTCAGGGGTGAAAGCGGAGGTCGCGATGGCGCGGCTCTTCTGGGGGCAGCTGGACATGCTCGGCTCGACGATGGGCAACGCCGGCGAGTTCGAGGATGTGCTCGAGGCGATCGGCGAAGGCCTGCGCCCCGTGGTCGACGAGGTCTTTCCGCTCGATGATGTGCAGGCGGCTCTCACCCGCCTCGACGCGGCGGAGCAGTTCGGCAAGGTCGTGCTCTCGGTTTCGGGTTAGAGGAGGAAGGCGATGAAGGGATTCAAGGCGTTTCTGCTCCGCGGCAACGTCGTCGACCTCGCCGTCGGCGTCGTCATCGGCGTGGCCTTCGGCGCCGTGGTCACGGCCTTCGTGAAGGACCTCGTCACACCGCTGATCGCCGCCATCGGGGGCAAGCCCGATTTCTCGACGCTCTACTTCACGGTCAACAACTCGAAGTTCATGTACGGCGACTTCATCAACGCGGTCATCGCGTTCCTCGTCATCGCGGCGGTGATCTACTTCTTCGTCGTCCTGCCGATAAACGCGCTCGTCGCCCGCTCTCGCAAGGAGCCGCCCGCCGACCCCACGACGAAGAAGTGCACCGAGTGCCTGAGTGAGATCCCGATCGGCGCCAGGCGGTGCGCGTTCTGCGCGTCGCCGCAGCCTGCCTAGCGCACCGCCCAGATCTTGCCGGCCGTCTCGTAGCTCAGCGTGACGTCGCGGCCCTCGACGGTGACTCGCAGCGTCTTGCCCACCGCGTCGGCCTCGACGACGCTGAGCCTGCGCCCCGGCGTCAGGCCGCGCTGGTGGAGGTAGGCCAGGAGCGGCGGCGCCTCGCGCTCCGCCACCTCGGAGACGCGCGTGACCGTCACCTCGTCGCCCGCGCCCAGCGACGACAGGCGCACCTCGCGCGGCGCCGCCTCGGAGTAGCCGGGGATCGGGTTGCCGTGGGGGCACGTCGATGGCCGGCCGAGGACCTCGTAGAGGCGGCGCTCGACGACGTCTGACACCGCGTGCTCGAGCCGAGCCGCCTCGGCGTCGGCGGTCACCCAGTCGAGGCCGAGCGCGTCGGTCAGCCAGCGCTCCATGATCCGGTGCCGGCGGACGATGGCCTCGGCGGCGGACATGCCGGCCGGCGTGAGCTCGATCTCCTTGCGCCCGTTCATGCGCACGAGGCCGTCGCGGGTCATGCGCCGCAGCCCGATCGCCACTGTCGGCCGGCTCACCCCTAGCCAGTCGGCGAGCCGCGAGCTGCGGAGCGGCTCCTTCTCCGACCACATGTAGTAGATCGCCTCGAGGTAGCGGGAGACGACCTCGGAGGGCTCGTGGTGCGCGCCGTTAGACTGATCTAACTGCATCTTTTGTGCGTACTAACCCCTTGACACAACTATGAGCCAAGGCGGCGCGATCCTTCTCGGCGCCATCGCGGGCGGAACCGTCTTTCTCGGCCTTCCGGTCGCGCGCATGCGCGGCCTGCCGAAATCGGTGCAGGGCTTCCTGACCGCTTTCGCCACCGGCATCCTCGTCTTCCTGCTCTGGGACATCCTGACCCACGCTGCCGGACCGGTCGAGGCCGCCATCGAGCAGGGCCAGCGCGGCCCGTTCGCGGCCATGGCCGTCATCTTCGCGGTTGGCATCGCGGTCGGCCTCCTGGGCCTCGTCTACTTCAACCGCAGCGTGTTCACGCACCTGCGCACCGCCAACGCAACCCCTAGCGCGCGCTCGCTCTCGCTCGCGATCGCGACCGGGCTCGGGCTCCACAACCTCTCCGAGGGCCTCGCGATCGGCGAGTCGGCGCACGTCGGTGCGATCGCGTTCACGGGCGTCCTCGCCATCGGGTTCGCGCTGCACAACATCACCGAGGGCTTCGGCATCGCGGCTCCGATGACGACGGAGTCGGCCCCGGCGCCATGGGGCTTCCTCCTCCTCGCCGGGCTGATCGGCGGCGGGCCGACGTTCATCGGCACGTGGATCGGCTACCTTGCGAGCTCGAACTACTTCTCGATCGCCTTCCTGGCCGTCGCCGCAGGGGCGCTGCTGTACGTCCTCAACGAGCTCTTCAACCTCGGCCGGAGGGTCAGCACCCCGACTACTTTCGCCTGGGGTCTCCTCGCCGGCTTCCTGACCGCCTACGCCACCGACCTCTTCCTGACGATCTCGAGCGGCGCCTAGCGGGCGTCGTCTAGGAGGCGGCCACCTCGTAGCTGTCTCCGGTGTCAGGATCCCAGTCGTGCCAGTCCGGGTAGCGCCAGCGGAACAGCCGCTCCTGCACCTCGAACACGCTGTCGAGCGCCTCCTGGACCTGGACGCCGTCGCGAAGCGGCTCGCGCACGTGCGTCGGCATCCTCTCCCCCAGCTCGCGGATCTCGGCGCGCACCGGCTTGGGGATCGTCTTCACCCCGTCGCGGTTCATCTCCTCGAGCCGCCACAGCACCCGGTCGGTGGCCTTGAGCAGGCGGTAGAACGCGTAGCGACGGCGGTTGGCCCGCCTGGTCGCCGTCTGCTGCTCCTCGATGCGGTCGCTCGTGCGGTCGATCATCGTCGGCTACCTTTGCTAGCTTACCGGCTGCCGAAAGGCTGATGGAAGAGGATTTCCTGCGACGGGTCGAACGTTTGTTCAAGCCCGTCGACGCGTGGGGCGAGTTCCGGAAGGGCGCCCGCGCGGCCGCCGTCACGTTCATCCTGTACCGCCAGTCCGGACGCTGGATGGTGCCCTTCGTGCGCCGCCGCCGCGACCTCCGCGACCACCCGGGGCAGGTCGCGCTGCCCGGCGGCAGCGTCGAGCCGGGCGAGTCCGCCTGGGCGGCGGCCCAGCGAGAGGTGGCGGAGGAGATCGGCGTGCCCGCCGGCCGGCTGGCGCCGCTGGGCGCGGGGGACACGATCTACGCCGCGGTCACGAACTTCTCGGTGGTGCCCTTCCTCGCCCACCTGCCCGAACCGGTGGAGTCGTTCGTCCACGACGTGCGCGAGCTCGAGGGCGTGCTCGCGATCCCGCTCGACCGCCTGCTCGACGACAGCGCCTGGGTCGAATCCGACACGCCGTGGCGATTTCGCTACCTCGCGCACGAGGAGAGCGTCGTCTGGGGCCTGACCGAGCGGATCGTCTACGGCCTGGCGCCGCGCCTGCGGCAGGCGCTAGAGGGGAGCTAAGAGGCGTCAGCCGGCAAGCGCGCGCCGGAGGTCGAACGAGGGATCCTCAAGCTGGACGCGCGTGGGCGACCTGCGGCTCTCCATCACGCGCCGTGCGCGCGCGATGGTGTGGTGGTCGTTCACTCCCGCGGCGGCGACAAGGCGGCCGCCCGAGAGGTAGAACACCGTGAACGGCGGCTTGCCGAGCTCGCCGCGGACCGCGATCTCATCCCACGGCAGTCCGGCGCCGGCGTACTGGATGTTCAGGTCGTACTGGTCGGACCAGAACCACGGCACCTCCTCGTAGGGAGTCGGCGCGCCCGCCATGGTCCGGCCGACGGCGAAGCCCTGGCGCTGCGCCGTCTGGAAGTGCTCCACACGGATGCGCGTCTCGTAGAGCGGATGGAAGAACCTCGTGACATCGCCCGCGGCGAACACGTCGTCCGCCGACGTGCGGCCCAGCTCGTCGACCAGGATGCCGCCGTCCGCGTCGACGCCGTTCACGACGCGCGGGATCGAGCCGATGGCGAGCAGGTCCGCCGACTCCGCCGCCGCGCCGAGACGCAGATCGACGCCGTGGCCGCGGTGGACACGAGCCAGGTAGCCGCCGAGCTCCGGACCGAGCACTCGCGCGAGCGGCGCCTCCAGGGCCTCGAAGACCTCGACGGGGCAGCCTTTCTGCACGGCCGCGGCCGCGACCTCGCACCCGATGAAGCCGGCGCCGAGGATCCGCAGCGGCTTGCCGGCGGCGAGGCGCGCGCGCAATACGTCGGCATCGCCGAGGTCGCGGAGCGTGAAGGCTCGATCGCCCAGCCGCGCCGCGGAACCAGTCGC
Organism: uncultured Actinomycetes bacterium; assembly: GCA_964461175.1. GTDB lineage: Bacteria > Chloroflexota > Dormibacteria > Dormibacterales > Dormibacteraceae > 40CM-4-65-16. Next base: position 4,413 of record CAYWTI010000083.1, read on the forward strand.
GATGCAGAGCATGTCCCAGCCGATCGTCTTGCCGTCGTCGAGCAGCACGCGACGCTCGCGCAGGCCGAGGTCCTCGACCGAGCGACCGAGCACGAGCTCCACGCCCAGCCCGCGGTACTGGATGGCCGAGCGGAGCGGAAGCTGCGCGCGCGAGACCGTGCCGAGCAGGTAGCCCTTGGAGAGATGCGGCCGCTCGTACGGCGCGTACGCCTCCGCCCCGACAAGCGTGATCGCGCCGCGAAAGCCTCCGTCGCGCAAACCTGCCGCGACGGCGTCGCCGGCGGGCCCGGCGCCGACGATCAGCGCTCGGAGCGTTCTAGCTCGCGGAGCTTGCGGAGCGACCACCCGAGGTAGCCGCCGAGGACCAGGACCGCGAAGACGTAAGCCGGAACCAGGTAGCTCACGGGGCCATCTCCGGCTCGCGGGCGGCAGGCATGACGTGCACGCGCTCGCCGAGACGCATGCGCTCGTCCTGCAGGGTCTCGATCCTGTAGCGGAGGTAAACGAGGACCGCGGCCAGCACGAGGGTGCACGCCATCGTGAACAGGAACGTGGCGAGCATCGGCGCCGGAAGGGCGTCGTTGACGATGACCGGGCCCGGGTGGATGGTGCGCCACCACGTGACGCTGAAATGGACGATGGGCACGTCGACGAACCCGAAGATGCCGATCACGGCCCCGATGCGCGCGCCCTGCCGGCCGGGGTCGGCGAGCCTGCGCACGAGCAGGTACCCGGCGTAGACCATCCAGAGCACGAGCGTCGACGTCAGGCGTGCGTCCCAGGTCCAGAACGTGCCCCAGATCGGCTTCGCCCACAGCATGCCCATGACGAGCGTCACGGTCGTGAAGACGACGCCCGTGGCCGCGGCGGCGCGGGCAAAGCGGTCGGCGACCAGGCTCTCGTTGCGCATGTAGACGAGCCCGCCGACGAGCACCACCGCGAAGCACCCGTAGGCCGCGATGGCGGAGCTGACGTGCAGGTAGAAGATGCGCTGCACAGCGCCCTGCAGGTAGTCGGTCGGCGCGTAGAAGAAGATCGCCACCGCCGCGAGCACCATCAGCGCGACCGCCGCGGCCGCGAGCTTCTCGTAGCGGTTCATTCGTCCAGCACGAAGCGAGCGGCGAGGGACGCCAGCACGACGAAGAGTATGTCGAAGTCGAGCAGCAGGCCCATCGCCTCGTCGTAACCGCCGGACACCCCCATCGCCGACTGCACCGCAGCGCCGCCGGCAACGATGAACGGGATCCACAGCGGCAGCGTGAGCAGCGGCAGGAGCAGCTCGCGCGCCCGGACGCGGGCGACGATGGCCGCGAACAGCACCCCGAGCGCGGCCATGCCGACGGTCGCGAGCAGCACCGCCGAGACGACGCCTGCGTTGAGCGGCGTGCCGAAGAAGATCGTCAACGCGGGTAGCATCACCGCTTCGCAGATCACCAGCAGGACCGCGGCGGCGATCGCCTTGCCGGCGAAGATCGCGACCGGCGAAGCAGGCGTGAGGAGCATCGCCTCGAGCGACGCCTGCTCGCGCTCGGCGGCGAACGTGCGGCCGAAGGCGACCAGCCCGGCAAACACCAGGGCGAGCCAGAGGATCCCCGGTGCGATCGACGGAGCGTTCCGCGAATCGATCGCAAACCCGAAGTTGCCGATCAGCAGCGCGAGGACGACGAACTGCGCAAGCGCGGGCACGATCTCACGCGAACGCCACTCCGAGCGGAGGTCCTTCCGCGCGACCGCGATCGCGACGCGGAGCGGATTCACTTCACGATCCTCAGCCGGGTCGCGGTGCCGTGCGAGCGCCCGTGGCGCAGCTCGAGCGTGCGGGTGCACAGGCGGTTCGCGAGCGCGTGATCGTGCGTCGCGAGGATTGTTGTGCGGCCGTGCATCACGCGTGACAGGAGGTCGGCCGCATCCGCGCCGAGGCTCGCGTCCGGCTCATCGAGGACGAGCAGGCGAGGCTCGTGCAGGACCGCTCGCGCGATCGCGAGACGCTGCTGCATTCCGCGCGACAGCTGGTCGGCGCGCCGGTTGGCGACGGGCGCCAGCCCGACCATGGCCAGGACCTCGTCGACCCTGCTCGGGCTCGCGCCCTGCAGCTCGCAGAAGAATTCGAGGTTCTCGACCGCGGACAGCGCCGGGTAAAGGCCGGGCGCGTGCGCGACGTAGCCGACGTGGTGGCGAAGCCTGCGCTTCTCGCGGAAGGCATCGAGCCCGGCGATGGTCAGCTGGCCGGCCGTCGGCCGCAGCGCGGTGGCGAGGATGCGCAGGAGCGTCGTCTTGCCGGCGCCGTTGTCGCCGAGAACCGCCATGTGCTCGCCGGTGTCGACCGCGAGGTCGACGCCGTCGAGCGCCAGCTCGCGGCCGAACCAGTGCGTGAGGCCGTTGCCGACGACCAGGCTCAACGTTCCTCCGGCGGCGTCTTCAGGAGCGGCCACAGGACGAAGGGGCCGGCCAGGAAGAGCAGCAGGGTCGCCACGATGATCGCCATGGCTTTCTAAGTGGGCAGAGTAGCCACGAGGCGCCGTCTTGCCAACACCGCATCTGGCGCCGGCGCCCCCAGGTTGCCGAGGATCACGCCGAGGATGATGACCACGCCCCCCGCCCAGATCCAGCTCACGAGGGGGTTGACGAAGACCCGGAAGGACGCCCGGCCGCTGCCGTCGACGCCGGCCAGGACCACGTAGACGTCGGCGACCGGCGTCGTCGTGATCGCGACGTGCGTCAGGGCCTGGCCGCCAAGGCCGGCGTAGACGGCGCGCGACGGCGCCAGGACCTGGTCGCCGAAATGCATCGTCGCCGCCAGCTCCGTGTGGTCGCCGGCGTCACGTTGATCCGAGCCGACGTAGGTCAGCGTGTAGCCGCTGACGGTGACCTGTCCGCCCGGCGCGAGCGTGACGTCGCTCTCCTGCTGCCCGAAATGCGAGGCGGCGATCCCGATGGCGACGGCGGCGAGGCCCAGGTGCGCGAGGTAGGCGCCGTAGCGGCGGCGGTTGACGAGGATCGCTCGCGGGCGCCGGCGCACGACCCGCGCGTACTCGAGCACCACGGTCGTCGCCGCCGCGACGGCCAGCGGCACTCCCACCACGGCCGCGACCGACGTCTGGCCCCCGGCGATCAGCGCGATCGCGACCACGAGGGCCGCCGCGGCCGGCCAGCGGAGCGCGCGCAGGGTGGCGCGGCCGGCTCCCCGCCACGGCAGGAGCGGGCCGGCGGCGAGCAGGGCGAGCAGCGCGGCGAACAGCGGTGCCGCGGCGCGCTCGTAGTACGGCGCGGCGACGACCCGTTCGAGCCCGACCATCCCCGAGGCCAGCGGCAGCACGGTGCCCCAGAAGACGACCGCCACCGCGCCGACAAGCAGCAGGTTCTGGAGCACGAACGCGCCCTCGCGCGACACCGGCTCGGACCGTCGAGCCGAGCTCGCGGCAGAGGGCCCACCAGCGCGCAGCGCCAGCAGCGTCGCCGAGAGCACGATGCAGGCGAAGAGGAAGCCCAGGAACCAGGGTCCGATGGCGCTCACCGCGAACGTGTGCACCGACGGAACCACGCCGCTGCGGACGATGAACGTGCCGAAGACGACGAGCAGGAACGCGAGCATGACGAGCGCAAGGTTCCAGGTCCGCAGCCGGCCGCGCTTCTCCTGGACCTGCGACGAGTGCAGGTACGCGGTCGTGGCGAGCCATGGCATGAGGGCGACGTTCTCGACCGGGTCCCATCCCCAGTAGCCGCCCCATCCGAGGACGTGGTAGGCCCACCACATGCCGAGCAGAAGGCCGGCGGTTTGCAGGCTCCACGCCACCAGCGCGAAACGGCGCGTGTGCCGGATCCAGGCGGCATCGGACCGACCCGCGAGCAGCGCCGCCGCCGCGAACGCGAACGGAATCGCGAACGCGGCGAAGCCGGCCAGCACCACCGGCGGGTGGACGAGCATGCCCATATCGCGGAGCACGGGGTTCAGGCCCAATCCATCGGGCGGCGTCACGGACAGCAGCTCGAACGGGCTCGCAACCACCGCGAGGACGAAGAGGAAGAACGTCACGATGGTCGCGAGGATCCCCGTTGCGTACGCCGAGACACGGGCGCCGAGAGGCGCAGCGGTGACGAGCGAAGCGCTGCCGAGGACGCCGAGGATCAGCGTCCAGTAGAGAAGCGAACCCTCCTGCCCGCCGTAGAAACCCGCGACCACGAGCGAGAAAGGCGTCGCGAGGTCGGTGTGCTCGGCGACGTACGCGAGCGTGAAGTCGTGCGTGAGCAGCGCGGTCTCGAGGATCGCGGCGGCAACGGCGGTCGTGGCCGCGGCGCCGTAGAACGCGCGGCGGCCCACATGCGCGAACACCTCGCTCTCGCGCGCGCCCGCCCAGAAGGACAGCAACGCCGAGAAGCCGCCGAGGACGAGCCCGGCGAGAAGCGCGCCCGCCCCGAGGTAGCCGAGGATCAATTCTTGTACGGCTGGGTCGAGAAGCGCGACGGGCACTTCGCGAGCAGCGTGCGCGCGTGGAACACGCCGTCCGTCCCCATCCTCCCCTCGGCGACCACGGTGATGCCGGGCTGGAAGATGTCCGGCAGCGTGCCCTTGTAGTCCACCGGCATCGACGCAGTTGCGTCCTTCTCGGTGAACGTCACGCGAAGGCCGCCGTCGGACTTGCGCACGTCGTCCTGGACGACGCCCGCCACCCGCACGTTATCGGCCTGCGGGTGCGACCGGAGCTCCGAGACCGTGAGGTAGTACTCGCTCGCGCCGCCGGACGCGGAGTAGATGAGGTAGCCGACGCACGCGGCGACGACAAGGATCGGCGCGCCCCACTTGAGCAGGTGTGTGATCAACCCGTCAGCAGCCCGAGGTAGTGGCCGAGCGTGGTCGCGTCGAGCGGGCCGGTGAACGAAGCCACGACCACCCCGTCCGCGTCGATGAAGAACGTGGCGGGCAGGCCGCCGACGCCGTAGGACTGGTACGACCCGCTCACGATCGGCCCCGCCGGGTACGGGTGCGGGTGGCGCTGCTCGAAGGCTGCGAACCCCGAAGCGGTGTCCTGGTTGTCGGCGCCGACGAACGCGACGCCCGAGTGCGCGCGCGCGCCGTCGGCGAGGACCCCCGCCTCCTCGAGGCAGGGGCCGCACCACGACGCCCAGAAGTTGAGCACGACGGGCTTGCCGGCGAGCCCCGCGACGCTGACCGTGTCGCCTGCCTCCGTCTTGATCGCCAGCTGCGGCGCCGGGCGGCCGAGGACCGCCGGGTTCGCGAGCGCCGCGTGGCGCAGACCCCAGGCCAGCGACAGGGTGAGGACCGAGCCGAGGAAGATCGCCACCGCTCCGACCGCGATCGAGCGACGTGACATGCGACCCGAGTCTAGTTAATCAGGGAGTGCGTTCGCGGCGGCGATCCGGCCGTAGAGGCGCCCGCTGGGTTTGATCGTCCGATCCAGCGTGCGCCGGTCGACCGCGACGAGCCCAAATTTGGGCGCGTAGCCCCGTGCCCACTCGAAGTTGTCGAGGTTCGTCCAGTGGAAGTAGCCCCGCACGTCGACGCCGTCCTCGATCGCCCCGTGGACGCTGGCGAGGACGCCGGGCAGGTAGGCCTCGCGGACGGCGTCGTCCGCGGTCGCGATCCCGTTCTCGGTGACGTAGACGGGCTTGCCGTAGGCCTTGAGCTCGCCGAGGACCTGGCGCATCCACGCGGGGTTCGAGGCCCAGCCCATGTCCGTGACCGGCTCGCCCGGCGGGTTGAAGCGGCGCACGAACTGGTCCTGCGGCCGCGACGGGTCGAACGCGCACATCTGCGCCCAGTAGTGCGCGATGCCGATGAAGTCGCTGGTCGCGGCGACGATCTTGCCGAGCGCGCCGCGGCCGACCGGCCACCGGTCGGTCACCAGCTGCGCCGCCGCAGCGGCGAGGCGGTCGCGGCGCGTTCGCGTCGCGGGCAGGAAGAGGAACTTGTGGTGCGAGAGCCCGACCGGCACGTCGGGGGTGTGGCGCTTCAGCGCCGCGTACGCGAGCTCGTGCGCCCGGCGCATGTTCGCGGTGACGCGGTACTGGCCCGCGAGGTCGCCGTGACGCCCGGGAGGGAACTCGCCCTGGATCCAGCCCTGGGCGGCGTAGATGCTCGGCTCGTTGATCGTGCACCACAGCGAGACGAGGTCGCCAAGCTCGTCCGCGACCCGCTCGACGAAGCGCATGAACACGCGGGGCGAGCCGTGCGCGGTCCAACCGCCTTTGCGCACGAACCACAACGGGCTCGAGAAGTGGTGAAGGGTGACCATCGGCGCGACGCCCTGCTCGCGCATCTCGCCCAGCACGTCGCGGTAGTGGCGCAGCTGGCGGGCGTCGAACTCCCCTTCCCCGGGCTGGATGCGCGACCACTCGACCGACATGCGGTGTGCGTTCTGCCGCATCTCGCGCAGCAGCGCGATGTCCTCGCGGTAGCGGTGGTAGGAATCGCACGCGATTCCGGAGCGGTCGCCGTTGGCGATGTGTCCGGGCTCCTGCTCCCACTCCCACCAGTCGTTGTTCCGGTTGTCACCCTCGACCTGGTGTGCCGCGCTCGACGTCCCCCAGAGAAATCCTTTGGGGAACGCTCTCGGCATCGCTACGCGGCGGCGCTCGCGGGGCGGTCGACGCGCGGCGGGGGGATGTACTCCCACGAGGTCGCCGTGGCGCCGTCCATCTCGACCCTCAGCATGCCCGCCTTGTCGATCGGCTTGCGGTGCATCTCGCGCTCGTTCTGCGGCCGCCGGTCGAGGACGATCCAGGCCGCGATCAACGGATCGGCGTGGCTGACAAGCACCGCGGTCTCTCCGGGGTGAGCGGTCGCCACGCCGCTCGCGACGGCGAGGATGCGCTTGCCCATCGCCTCGATCGTCTCATGGCCGGGCAGCAGGCCGCGTTGAGCCTTGTGCACGAACCACAGCGGGCGGCGGATCGGGATCTGCCAGTACGGCAGGCCCTGGAGGTAGCGCGAGAACTCGGCCTCAGTCAGCCTCGGATCGGGCGAGAGCTCCGGCTCAGGCGTGAGCTCGGCGGCGATGATGCGCGCGGTCTCGGCTGCCCGCTCGAGCGGGCTGTGGACGATGCGCCGGACCGCGTCAGGGCGCAGGCGCTCGCCGACCGCGGCGGCCTGCGCTCGACCCAGCGCGCTCAGGCGGAAGCCGGGCAGGTGGCCGTACAGGACCCGATGAGGGTTCTCGACGTCCGCGTGCCGGACCAGGAATACGGTGGTCAGCGGCCGCTAGCGGCGAAAGGCGCCGACGGTGGTGCGGTTGGTGCCCGACGAGCGCCCGCGGTCCAGCGCCTGGTGCGCCTCCCGGAGCAGGTTGCCCGTGTACTCACGCCGGTTCATCACCCCCGCCTCGTCCTTCGGCCGGTAGTCGGCGTCGATCGTCGCCGCGCCGCAGCTGACCGTGATCCGGTTCCAGGCGCCGGTGTTCGAGAAGTCGTGCGAGGCGATGGAGCGGCGGATCTTGTCCGCGGCAAGGGTCGCGCCCTCCTCGTCCGTCTCGGGAAGGACGATGGCGAAGTGCGGCGGCCCGTCCGCGTCCAGGAACCCGACCGTGTCGGTGTCGCGGATCGACTGGCCGAGCCGCTCGCCCGTCTCCCGGAGCAGCGCCTCGACCTGGACCGCGTCCAGCTCCTTGTGGATGTGCTCGGCGTGGTCGAGCTCGACGACCAGGACCGACAGCGGCCGGTGGTACCGCACCGCGCGGTTGGCCTCCTGGCCGACGAGGGCGTTGATGAACTTCGAGTTCCAGATCCCGGTGGTCGCGTCGACCACCCCGAACAGCGGGCTCGACGTGCGGTCGATCTGGCTGTGGCCGCAGCTGGGGCAGTACTGCGAGATCTCGGGCACCTCAGAGCTGCAGTACCAGCAGGTGGACATGACCCGCGAATTCTAGGGTGCAGGCCCTCGCACCCGCCCCTCAATTCAGAATTGGGATCGAGTTGACAGACCAGGGGGAGCTGTTCCCGATCCCGCCGGGTGCCGAGCCGCAGGCGCCGCTGGCGACGCGCCTGCGGCCGAAGACGTTCGAGGACCTCGTGGGGCAGCGCCAGGTCGTCGACGTGTTGCGCCGCCTGACCCGGGGCGGCAACCTGCCGAGCATCGTCCTGTGGGGTCCGCCCGGGAGCGGCAAGACGACCTTGGCCGGCCTGCTGGCGGGAGAGACCAGCGCCCGCATGGTCGCCATGTCAGCCGTCACGGCGGGGGTGGCCGACCTGCGCAAGGTCGTGGCCGAGGCCAGGGTCCACCGCCGGGCCGGCATCCGCACCGTGCTCTTCATCGACGAGATTCACCGTTTCAACAAGGCGCAGCAGGACGCGATCCTGCCTCACGTCGAGGACGGCACGGTGACGCTGATCGGCGCCACCACCGAGAACCCGTCCTTCGAGGTCATATCGCCGCTCCTGTCGCGCAGCAGGGTCTTCCGGCTCGAGCAGCTCGACCGCGACGAGCTCCGCCAGGTCGTGGAGCGCGGCCTGCGCGAGCTGCGCGCCTCCATCTCCGACGACGCGATGGACGCGCTGCTCGAGGTCGCGCGCGGCGACGCCCGGGTGGCGCTGAACGGGCTCGAGGCCGCCGCCGCGCTGGCGGGTGACGGGCCGATCGGCCTCGACCACGTCGAGCACGCGCTCCAGCAGCGGCACTTGCTCTACGACCGCGCCGGCGACCAGCACTACGACATCGTGTCCGCGCTCATCAAGAGCGTCCGCGGCAGCGATCCCGACGCGGCCGTCTACTGGATGGCGCGCATGCTCGAAGCCGGCGAAGACGTGATGTTCGTCGCCAGGCGGCTGGTCATCCTCGCCGCCGAGGACATCGGCCTCGCTGACCCGCAGGCCCTCCCCGTCGCCGTCGCCGCCCAGCAGGCCGCCCACTTCGTCGGCATGCCCGAGGCGGTGCTGCCGCTCACCGAGGCGGCGCTCTACCTCGCCCTCGCGCCAAAGTCCAACTCGGCGCTGACCAGCTACGGCGCGGCGCGGGAGCTCATCGCCGAGACCGGCAACGAGCCCGTGCCGATACACCTGCGCAACGCGCCGACCGGCTTGATGAAGTCGATGGGCTACGGCCGCGGCTACCGGTACGCGCACGACTACGAGGGCGGCGTCGCCGACCAGGTGCACATGCCGGAGAAGCTGAAAGGGCGCAAGGTGTACACGCCCAACCCGCGGGATCGGAAGTCAGGAAAATAGACATCCCTTGGCTGACGCACTCGTCATCTTCAAACCCGACTCCGCGTACCGCCTCGCCGCGCGCGCCGGCATCTGGGGCTGGCTCGCCTCGGAGCGCGACTGGAACATCGAATCGCTCGACTGGTTCCAGGCGCCTGCCTCGCTGATCGAGAGCCACTACGACTTCCTGCAGGGCCGGCCCTTCTTTCCGTGGCTCGTCGACTTCATGACCGCGCTGCCGGTGATCGTCGGCAGGATCTCGGCCAGCGAGCAGGCCCTCGGGCTCATGCGCTACGACCTCGGTGAGACGCAGATCGCCAAAGCGCGGCCGGGGTCTCTGCGCGAGCGCTACGGGATCAGTGGAGGCCTCAACTGCCTCCATCTCTCCGACGCGCCCGAGACCGGCGCCGCCGAGGTGAAAAAGTGGTCGGCGCACGTCCAGCTCGACCGGGTGAACGTGAAGCTCGACGGGGCCGGCGGCAAGCCGGACCACACCTATCACCTGCGCTCACTTGCGACGCAGGTCTCCGCCGGCATCCACGCCGGCACCGCGTCGCAGATGATCCGCCAGCTGCTGGCGGAGGAGTCGGACCTCGACGGCGATCAGCTCGAGGCCCTGAACCGGATCACTTTGGGGGCGCTGAGCTAGCGAGCCTGGGTCAGCCGATCCCCGCGGCAATCTTCGCTACTGGGCCGGCTCATCCGTGCGTTGCCGCTTGCGCTCCGGTCCTCGCGCACGAACCCGTGCGCTCCGGTCCGGTGCTCGCGGCGCCTTCCGCTGAGCTCGGCCCAGCGCGAATCTAGCTCGCGGGTCCGGCCGACCCAGGCTCCGACCGCGCCAGGATGGTCACGGGCTTGGTGAACAGCTCCGAGTTGGGAACGATGATCACGTCGCCGTCGTCGCTCCGCAGCATGGTCACCCGCAGCCGGACGTCGGTGACCTCGCCCCGGTGCCCGTCGAACTCGATGCGATCCCCGACCCGGAAGTGGCGCTCGAGGAGCACGTAATACCCCGAGACGTAGTCCTGCAGGAGCTGCTGGACGCCGAGCGCGGCGACGATCGTGCCGAGCAGAAGGCCGAACAGCGTGACGTTGGCGTTCTGGACCGCGAAGCCGAGCGCGGCGAACAGGCCCACGGCGACGACCAGCGCCATCGCGATGCGCCGGCCGACCAGGACCATATCGGCGCGCATGTGCCGCTTGCGGAGCTGGTCGCCGACGATGCGAGCCGAGAACGGCGCGAGGACCAGGGTCGCGACCAGGATGACCAGCCCGACGATGATGTAGACGACAGTCTGCGGGATGGCGAAGCCGCCTAGGGCGGCGAGCACAGAAAAACTCTTCCTTACGCGGCCTGGCCGCCCGTCATTCCTCGGTCTCGGCTGCTTCGCCCTCGCCAGCCGTCTCGCCTGCGGCGGCCTCGCCCTCGGCCGGCACCGCGGCCTCGGCGGCGGGGATCTCCTCCTCGACCTTCATCTCACGCTTGGCCACGATCCTGACGACCAGGTCCTCGGGATCGTCGAGCACCGTCACGCCCTGCGGCACCTTGAGGTCCGAGACGCGGAGCTCGGCGCCGATCTCCTCGAGCGGAGTGATGTCGACCTCGAACGCCTCGGGGATCTCGGCGGGCAGACATTCGACCCGCACGGAGTGCATCGGCTGGAGAACATCGGCCTCGTTCTGCTTGACCGCGGCGGACTCGCCGCTGACGTGGATCGGGATCTCGACCTCGATCTTCTCCTGCAGGTTGACCTGGTAGAAGTCGACGTGGATCGGGCCCTGGCGCCGCGGGTGCATCTGGATCTCGCGCAGGAGCACCTTCTCCGTCCGCCCGTCGAAGACCAGGTCGACGAGGTGCGAGCGGCCGGCCTTGACGATGACCTTCTGCAGCTCGATGCGGTCCACCGTCACCGACATCGGCTCGGTGTTGTAGCCGTAGATCACGCCCGGCACCTTGCCCTCGCGAATGAGACGGCGCGAGCGCTTGCCGAGCGGCTGGCGGGCGGAGGCGTTCAGTTGCATCTCGGTCTCGGTTCTTTCCTTGGTGGTTGTCGCCCATGCGTGCTTCGCAGCTTGGGAGGCCCGAATATGATACGCGAAGCCGTGCAGAACCCCCCACCGCCACCCCCGCCCCCGGCGGGCCAGCCTCCGATGATGTCGGCCGGCGGGCCGGCGCCGATGGCGGTGCCGGGCAACCTGGCGAGCCCGGGGCTGCGGATCGTCGGCGGCCTGATCGACGTCGTCCTCCTGGGCATCGTCATCGGGATCGTGGAGGGCATCACCCGGGGCACCCACGGCGCGTCCGGCCTGGTCGGCCTTGCCGTCGCCCTCGCCTACTTCGGCTACTTCTGGAGCTCACGCGGCCAGACGATCGGCATGATGGTCTTCGGCTTCCGCGTCCGCGACCAGGCGACCGGCCAGTACCCGAGCGTCGGCAAGGCGATCCTGCGCGGCTTCATCTGGTGGCTCGAGGTCGGGTTCACGTTCTGCCTCATCGGGGCGATCGGCTGGTTGTGGCAGCTTTGGGACCCACAGCGCCAGGCCATCCATGACAAGATCGCAGGCACAGTGGTGACTGCGAGTTGAGCATGCAGCCCCCGCCGCCTCCGCCCCCGCCGCCCGCGGGCGGCTACGGGACGCCGCCGCCTCCGCCCGCCCCGTACGGCGGGTACCCGATGCAGCCGTACGCCGCGGCGGCGAACTACGGCGGCTTCTGGATCCGCGTCCTCGCCTACATCATCGACGCGATCCTTCTGGGTATCGTGGGCAGCGTCGTCAACATCCTGTTCCACGCCAACCCGAGTGACACCAGCTCGAGCGGCACCGGCATAGCGGGGCTGATCAACTTCGTCATCGGCATCGCCTACTTCGTCGGCTTCTGGTCCGCGTGGAGCGCGACCGTCGGCCAGCGCGTGCTCGGCCTTCGCGTCGTCGACGCGAACACCATGCAGCCGATCACGCCGGGCAAGGCGGTCCTGCGTTACATCGGTCTCGTGATCTCGTTCCTCGTCTGCTTTGTCGGCGTCATCTGGGTCGCGTTCGACCCGCGCAAGCAGGGATGGGCGGACAAGATCGCGAGCACGCTCGTGGTCCACGCCTGAGGCCGGCCCCGATCACGTAAGACGGCCAGAGCCGTCAGGCCGTCTCGGGGAACCTCTGCCGCAGCCAGTCGACGATGCTCTGCAGCGGCGTCCCGGGCGTGAAGATCTCGGCCACGCCCTTTTTCTTCAGCGCCGCGATGTCGTCGTCCGGGACGATGCCACCGCCGAAGACCACGATGTCGTTGGCGTCGCGACGCTTCAGCTCATCGACGACCGCGGGGAACAGCGTCATGTGGGCGCCCGAGTGGATCGAAAGCCCGATGACCTGCGCGTCCTCCTGCAGCGCGGCGTCGACGACCATCTCCGGCGTCTGACGCAGCCCGGTGTAGATCACCTCGTAACCGGCGTCGCGGAGAGCCCGGGCGACGACCTTGACGCCGCGGTCGTGGCCGTCAAGGCCGACCTTCGCGACCACGATGCGGACCGGCTTCGTCGCCACCTTCGCCATCACACCACCGCCGTCTCTGTGTAGGTTCCGAACACCTCGATCATCGCCTGCATGATCTCGCCTTCGGTGGCATAGGCGCGGACCGCGTCGAGGATGTACGGCATCAGGTTGTCCGTCCCGGCCGCCGCCTTGCGCAGGCGGTTCAGCGCGTTGGACGCCTTCGCGCCGTCGCGCTTACGCCGGACGTCGCGCACGCGGGCCGACTGCTCCGACTCGAGCTTCGGATCGATGCGCAGGATCTCGATCGGCTGCTCGTCGGCGACGGTGAACTCGTTGACGCCGACCATGATCCGTCGCTTCTGCTCCAGCTCCTTCTGGTACCGGAACGCGGCGTCGGCGATCTCCTTCTGGAAGAACCCGACCTCGATCGCGGGGATCACGCCGCCGATCTCGTCGATACGCTTGAAGTACGCCTCCGCCTGCCGCTCCATCTCATCGGTCAGCGATTCGACGAAGTAGCTGCCGCCGAGCGGGTCGATGGTGTTGGCGGCGCCCGTCTCGTATGCGAGCAGCTGCTGCGTGCGCAGGGCGATGCGCGCGGCCTTGTCCGTGGGCAGGGCGAGAACCTCGTCCATGGCGTTCGTGTGCAGGGACTGCGTGCCGCCGAGCACCGCCGCCAGGGCCTCGATCGCGGTCCGGGCGATGTTGAGCTCGGGCTGCTGCGCCGTCAGCGAGACTCCGGCGGTCTGGGTGTGGAAGCGGAGCTTCCACGACCTCTGCTCCTGGGCGCCGTAGCGCTCCCGCATCCATCGCGCCCAGATGCGGCGCGCGGCGCGGAACTTCGCGATCTCCTCGAAGAAGTCGATGTGCGCGTCGAAGAAAAACGACAGGCGCGACGCGAAGTCGTCGATGTGCATGCCGCGCTCGAGGCATGCGTCGACGTAGGCCATGCCGTCGGCGAGCGTGAACGCAAGCTCCTGAGCCGCGGTCGACCCGGCCTCTCGGATGTGATAGCCGGAGATGGAGATCGTGTTCCAGCGCGGAACCTCTTGGGCGCAGTACTCGATCGAGTCGACGACGAGTCGCATCGAAGGCGCCGGCGGAAAGATGAACTCCTTCTGGGCGATGAACTCCTTGAGGATGTCGTTCTGCAGGGTGCCTCCGAGCTTGCTCGCCGGCACGCCCTGCTTCTCCGCGACCGCGATGTACATGCAGAGCAGGATCGCGGCGGGCGAGTTGATGGTCATCGAGGTCGTGATGTCGCCGAGCGGGATGCCGGCAAACAGCGTCTCCATGTCGGCGAGCGAGTCGATGGCGACTCCGCAGTGGCCGACCTCGCCGCGGCTCGTCGGCGCGTCCGAGTCCTGGCCCATCAGCGTCGGCATGTCGAACGCGACGGAGAGTCCCGTCTGGCCGTTGGCGAGCAGGTACTTGTAGCGCCGGTTCGTCTCCTCGGCGGTGGCGAAACCGGAGAACTGGCGCATCGTCCACAGGCGGCCGCGGTAGCCGGTCGGGTGGATGCCGCGGGTGTACGGGTACTGGCCGGGGAACTCCTCCGCCCGGCGCGGCAGGTCTTCCCTGGTGTACAGCGGGTCGAGCGGGATGCCCGAGATCGTCGACGTCTCGATGCCGTCGTCTCGCAGCTGGCTGGAGCCGAACTCCTGCTCCCAGGCCTGCCTGGCGTCGTGTGCGCTGACCGGGTTCTTCAACTCAGCTCAATTATCCGTTGGGGTGCGGAGGATCTCTTCCGCCGTCCGGTACGGGGTGCCATCGTTCAGCAAACGCTCGGCCAGGGCCGGGTCCGCCTCGAGCGCCCGCCGCGCCCGGTCGCGGGCGAGCTCCGCCGCCACCTCCGCGGTCTCGTCCCGCAGGCGCTTCTCGACGAGCTCGCGCGCCCGCCCGCTGGCCTGGAGATGGCGGCGGTGGTCGAGGACCGCCGCCCACAGCTCGTCCACGCCCTCGCCCTTGACGGCGATGGTCGGCACGATCGGCGGCCGCCAGTCTCGCTTGGGTGCCATGTTGATCATCGTCCGCAGCTCCGCCACCACGCGCGCGTAGCCCTCGATATCGGCCTTGTTGACGGCGAAGACGTCCCCGATCTCGAGGATCCCGGCCTTGATCATCTGCACGCTGTCGCCGAGGTTCGGCGTGAGCACGACCACGGTCGTGTCCGCGACCGCCGCCACCTCGAGCTCCGACTGGCCGACGCCGACGGTCTCGAGCACGACCTCGTCGAAGCCGAAGCCTCCGAGGAGCCTGATCGCCTCGCGGGTCGAGAGCGACAGGCCGCCCAGGTGGCCGCGCGCACCCATGCTGCGGATGAACACCTTGTCGTCCAGCGCGTGGCGCTGCATGCGGATGCGGTCGCCGAGGATCGCACCGCCGGTGAAGGGCGAGTTCGGGTCGGTGGCGAGCACCGCGACCGACGAGCCCTGCTTGCGCAGGTGCGCGATGACGGCGTCGACCAGCGTCGACTTGCCGGTGCCCGGCGCGCCGGTGAAACCGGTCACGCCCGGGGAGCGCGTGTCGCTGCGCAGGGCGTCCTCCAGGTCGCGCACGGACGCGTCACGGCGCTCGACCATGGAGATCGCGCGCGCCAGGGCGCGAACGTCGCGAGCGCGAAAACGCGCTATGAGGTCGGAGCCGCCGGCTTGGTTACTCGCCCAAGAAGCGTAGGGCGAAGTCGTGCCCGAGCACCACGACGATGCCGTACGTCTGCTGCCCGCGCGCGGGCGCCGGCGCCGTCGGCGTCGCCGTCACGACCTGGCCGCCGAAGAAGCCCTGGAGCCACTTGGTGGTGAGCGGGAACTTGCCGCCCGAGTAGTCGAGGATCAGGGTCTGCGACGAGGCGGCGTGCCCCACCGGGTCGTTGAGCTGAAGGCCGGTCGGGTCGAGCATGGTCGTGACGCGGTCACCGAGGTCGGTGAAGTTGCTGCTGGCGTTGGCGAACTGCACAGGCGCCTTCTCGCCGAGCGTCTTCTGGTCGATGAAGATCGACGCCACGTACTTGTGGATCATGTTGTACGTCTGGTCGTCGGCGCACAGCTGCGAGACGTTGGGCCCCATGCCGCAGTTGTACGAATCGAGCAGGTTGCCGTCGCCGAGGCCCGACGGAGCGGTTAGCGCGACGCGGATGATCGAGCTGTTCGGCAGGTTCTTGCCCCAGTCGTAGATCGCCTTCATGTCCGACAGGCTCATGTCGGTGTTGATGTCCTTCTGCAGGGCGCTGAGCAGCGCCGGCGCCTTGGCAAAGCCGTTCACCGTCGTGGCCTTGGCCTTGACCGCTTCCATGATGTCCTGCTGGCGTTTCGCGCGCCCGAAGTCGGAGGCCTGCTGCGGCTGGATGGCGTGACGCGAACGGGCCACCTCGAGCGCCTGCTCGCCGTTGAGGTGCTGGCAGCCGGCCTTGAAGTGGATCGGGTGGTACCCGTTGCTGTAATCGGGATACGAGTAGTCGTCGAGGTTGGAGGTGAGGCACACGTCGACGCCGCCGAGGGCGTTGACCATGTCTCGGAACGCGACGAAATCGATCGCGATGTAGCGGTCGAACGTCAGCCCCGTGACCTTCCCCACCTCATGCTCGGCGGCATGACCGCCGCCGTTCGGGCCGGTGTACTGGCTCGCGACGCAGCAGATGATGCTCGTGTACGGAACCTCGTACGCCGCGTTGATCTTGTTCGTCCAGATGCTGTTCGGATTCGACTGCAGGTTCATGTGGACGACGAGGTCGCGTGGAACCGACAGCATCATCACGCGGTTCGTGACGGGGTCGATGCTGATCGCCATGATCGAGTCGGTCAGGTACGGCGCGTCGTTCTCGTAGCCGCCGCGGCCGAGCAGCAGGATGTTGACGCGCTCGCCGTGCTTGAGCTTGTAGGCAATGGTGCCGGGCGAAGGATCGACAGCCTGCACCACCTCGCCGACCGGGTTGATGTGATGGCCGGTCGTCGCGTTGACGAAGTCGTCGAGCCGCTTGTACGTCAACGTCGCCGCCACGACCACGATGACGAGCAGCGTCGCGATGACAGCCGCGGGCACCGACCTGGTCAGGCGGTAGGAGACGCGGTAGCGGGATCGCCTGGCCTTCTTCGGCCTGGCCCGAGACATGAGCACCGGGATTTTAACAACGGGGTCCCGGCCCCGCCCGTTACGGTCTCCGTGTCACGCGTTTTGGCCCCAAACCGGTCTATCGGGCGGCCCGATGCACCCTTTTGGGGCCACAACTACGGCCCGCGCTCCCGATGATGCGGGCTATGGGCTCGACGTCGCGGCTGAGTTTCCGACCGAGCTCGCGTATATCCAGAAGAAGAACGCGCCCACACCGAAGAGAAAGCCCACGATCCCGAGCACGAGCCCGATCACGGCCAGCGTTCCGCCGCCAAGCGCCCCTCCGCTCGTGGCGATCCGCTGCCTCGAGATGAAGCCCATGATCGCGGCCGCCGGTCCGAGCACGATGCCGAGGCACGCGATCGAGCAGACGATCGAGATGATGCCGACGATCAGCGAAGCGACGGCAAGGCCGTCGGTGCGCTGGGCGGCGTA
>CAYWTI010000084.1:0-3547 GCA_964461175.1 uncultured Actinomycetes bacterium
ATGCTGCGTGCGGTCGACGCGGCCCGGAGGGACACGCTGGTGGCGCGTCGGGACGGCGCGGTGCTGCGCTTCGACATCCACCTCCAGGGCCCGAAGGAGACGGTCTTCTTCGCCTGAGAGCCTGGGCGAAGCTGTGGGCGCGCCCCTCAAGGACTGAGATTTCTTAGACTATGGCGGTGCCCACCTGGCTGAGCCTCGAGCAGGCGGCGAAGAGGCTGTCGGTCCACCCCACGACGCTGCGCGACTGGGCCGACAAGGGTCGCATCCGGGCCATCCGGACGCCGGGCGGCCACCGGCGCTTCGACGAGGCGGACGTGATCGAGCTAGTCGTCCACCGCCACCCGGACCTGACGCTGTTCATGCACGCGACGGTCGGGCAGGCGCGACTGGCGACGAGCGACGGGCGGCTCGCGGCCGAGGCGTGGTACGCACGGCTCGACGACGCGGCCAAGCAGCGCCACCGCGAGCTGGGCGTCGACCTCGTCCAGGTGCTGGTCGCGTTCCTGGGCGACGGGCAGCGCAGCTGGACGCAGGACATCAAGCGGCTCGGCTCTCGCTACGCCGAGCTCGCGCGCGGCGCCGGGCTCTCGGTCGGAGACGCGATGCGCGCCTTCCACCTTTTCGATGGGTTCGTGCGCGCGTCCGTCGGTGAGCTGGGCGCGGCGAAGGTGGGGCGCGCGGACATGGAGGCGAACGTCGGCTGGTTTTTGAACGAGGTGAGGGTGGCGATGGTGGAGGAGCTTTCGTGAGCGCGTTGAACGTCGTCCTGCCGCTCGGGTCGTCGCTGCTGAGCTTTGTCTTCGCGGCGATGGTGCTGGACCAGTGGTGGCAGCGCCGGCACAGCTTTCAGCTGGTGTGGGCGATCGGGCTCCTCTGGTACGGCATCAGCGCCGGGACCGAGTTTCTCGGCAGCGCTTTCGGGTGGAGCGAGCCGCTGTACCGGACGTGGTATCTGATCGGGGCGCTGTACGTTCCGCCGTACCTCGGCCTCGGCACGATCTACCTCCTGTCGAAGACGCGGTTCGGCTATTTCGCCGGCGTGACCGTCGTCATCGGCGGCGCGCTGTCGCTGCTGTTCAGCAAGCTGTACGCCGGGTCGGCGATGACCGCGGGCGTGGTCTTCGGCCTGGCGCTCGTCGGTGGCGTGGCGATCATCGTCGCCACGGCGATCCGGCGCCCGCTGGCGGCGCACATCGCCGCGGCGGTGCTGGTGGTGGGCTCGGTGCTGGGTGCGTACGTGGTGCTGACGGCCACGCTGGCGGCACCCGGGTGGGCGGTCGACCCGCATACGCACGTCCCGGTCGGCTCGGCCTTCCCCGGCTACGTCCGCGTGATCACGCCGCCGGACAACATCGCGGGCGCGCTCGTGCTTGTCTTCGGCGCGCTGTACTCGGCGTACGTGTACATGCCGAAGAAGCGCGTCCTTCCGGCGAGGCTGATGGCGCTCGCGATCGTGGTCAACTTCGTCGCCTCGATCCCGTCGGGGCTCGCCGCCCTCGTGACCGGGCGGCTCAACTCGCGCGTGCCGGCGACGATCCTGATCGCGCTGGGCGCCTTCATCCCCGGTCTGACGAGCGGGCTGAACCGCTTCGGCGTGACGTGGTCCTTCTTCCTTGGCGAGTTTCTCGGCCTGGTGCTGATCTTCGTCGGGTTCCTCGTCAGCGAGGACGTGTTCCGCAACGTCAGGCTCGGCGCGACGCTGTGGTCGCGCCAGCCCGAGGAAGGGCTACAGCCGGCCGATTAGGTCGTTCGCCCAGCCGGCGAGAAGGACATCGTTCGGGGAGACGATCGTCAGCCCTGCCTGCGCCTGCGCGTAGCCGGCGAACGAGGCGAGGTAGCTCTTGGCCAGAACGTTGTTGCCTGCGGTGAGCGCGTTCTGCGCGCTGGTCAGGTAGCTCAGCAGCTGGTTCGAGGTGGTGCTCGACGTGATCTTGCTCTGCGCCCGGAGGTCGTTGACGGCGGTCGTCATGCCGGCGATCGTGGCGTGGACCGTGAGCGTGATCGTCGAGGTCGAGACGTTGCCGAGACCGTCGCGTGAGGTGATGACGATCGTGTGCGTGCCGGCGGCGAGCGTCTCGGTGTTGAACGCCACGCCGCTCGTCAGGTTGGTGGCGCCGTCGAGGACCGCCGTGGTCGTGGCGCCGTCGGGGTCGGACGCGCTGAACGTCAACGCCACCGCCTTGCCCACGTCGTAGTACGCGCCGTTGGTGGGAGCTGTGATCGACGACGTGATCGCCGGGCCAGTGCGATCCAGGCGCACCTGTTTCGTGAACGTGGCGACGTTGCCGGCGTTGCTCGTGACCTGGACGGCGATCGTGTAGAGGCCGTCGGCGCCCAGGGTCAGCGTCGCCGAGGCCGCGTAGGGCTGGGAGGCGCCGTAGGTCGATCCGCCGTTCGTGGAGAACGCGGCGGTGGCCATCCCCGACGCGGCGGTGAAGCTCAGGGTGAGGGCGATCGTCGGGTTCGTCGTCGCCACGACGCCGCCGATGGTCGTGCCTGCGATCGTGAACGAGCCGGCCGGGGCGACGGTGTCCTTGATCACCGTCGTCACCACCGTGGTCGGGTTGCCGGCGGGATCGGTTTCGGTGACGGTGAGCTGGAGCGCACCGTCCTTCAGCGACGCCACGCTGATGCCGGGTTGCCACTTGCTGCTGCCGTTGAAGAACTTGCTGCCCGTGACCGTCGTCGTGCCGTCGGAGATCGAGTAGCTGACGGTCGCTCCGTTCTCGCCGGTGAAGACGGGCTGGAAGCCCCCGGAGTTGATGTACGCCGGAGCGTTGACCGTGAGCGCCGGCGCGACCGTGTCCTTGCTCAGCGTCTTGGTCGTGGCGAAGCTGACACCGGCACCGTTGGTCAGCGTCACCGACATGGTCAGCGCCCCGTCGGCGAGGTTCGACGCGTCGACCGGGATGACGACGGTTCCAGTCGAGTCGAGCATGTCCATGCCGTTGGCGACGTTCGGCAGCGGCAGGCCGCCGTCGGTGATGACGACGGTGGCGATGCTGCCCACCTGGCCGGTGACGGTCACGTTGTAGGTGAGCTGGTTGGCGATGTTGACCCAGGCGCCGGAAGCGATGGTCGGCGCCGGCGGTGCCACGCTGTTCTTGGACGTGGTCGACGTCAGGGTCGTCGTCGGGGCGCCGCCGCCGGTGATCGTGATCTTGACGTTGATCGTCCCGTCGGCAAACGTCGACACGTCGACCGAGCCTCCAAACGTGCCCTTCGAGCTGAGCACGCCCGAACCCGAGACCGACAGCGTGCCCTGGCTGAAGGTGTAGGACACAGTCGCGCCGGGCGCGCCGGTCACGAAGAACGGCACGGCGGAGGCGCCGTCTGGGTTCGTGCCCGAGGGCAGGTTGGCTCCGGCGCCGTTCGGCAGAGACAGCCGCGTGGCGGCCGCCGCCGGCACGACGGTGCCGGTGCCCGGCGACAGGAACGGCCGGATGTTCGCCGTCTTCTGGACGTCGATGCCCGTGCCGCCCAGGTTCTCCGGCATCTCGTTGAACGGAGGACCGACCTGCTGGTGCCACGCGTCGTCGTGCTGGAG
>CAYWTI010000085.1:0-13511 GCA_964461175.1 uncultured Actinomycetes bacterium
CGCCGATCTCACGCTGCCTTCGCTGGACGGCATCACCCTGCGCGCGCTGCTCGACCGGCTCGAAGGCACGAAGTAATCTGTTTGCCGTGCGCATCGGCATCCTGACGGGCGGTGGCGACGCGCCCGGGCTCAACGCAGCGATCCGCGCGGTGGCGCGCCGCGCGTTCCAGCTCGGACACAGCGTCAGCGGAGTCAAGAACGGCTGGGCCGGCTGCCTCGAGGAAGGGCTCATCGACGAGCTGACGCCGGCGGACGTGCGCGGCATCCTCCCCCTCGGCGGCACGATCCTCGGCACATCGCGCACCAACCCCACCAAGGAGAAGGACGGCATCGCGCGCGTCATCGCCACGCTGCGCCATCACGGCGTCGACGCGCTCGTGCCCATCGGCGGCGACGACACGCTTGGCGTGGCGGCGAAGCTGCACGACGCAGGCTTTCCCACGGTCGGTGTGCCGAAGACGATCGACAACGACCTGTCGACGACGGAGTTCTGCATCGGCTTCGACACCGCCGTGGGCATCGTCACCGAGGCCCTCGACAGGCTGCACACGACCGCCTCGGCGCACCACCGCGTGATGGTCGTCGAGGTGATGGGGCGCGACACCGGCTGGGTCGCGCTGATGGGCGGCATCTCAGGAGGCGCCGACCTCGTGATCATCCCCGAGTTCGAGATGAGCCTGCCCGACGTCGTCGCCCACCTCTACCGCCGGCGGGGTGAAGGCAAGCTGTTCAGCATCCTGGTCGTCGCCGAGGGCGCGCACATCGCCGAGCTCGAGCGCGAGCAGGGCGGCAACGCCGAGAAGGACGCGTTCGGGCATGTGCGCCTGGCCAAGCGCGGCGTCGGCGATCTTCTTTCCAGCGCCATCGAGCGCGAGACCGGTTTCGAGACGCGCGTCACCGTCCTCGGCCACCTGCAGCGCGGCGGCTCGCCGTCGCCGGTCGACCGCATCTGGGCGACGCGGCTCGGCGTCGAGGCGGTGGAGCTCATCGTCGCGGGCAAGAGCGGCGTCATCCCGATCCGCCGCAACGGCGACGTCGAGGTCGTGCCGCTGGCGGAGGTCGTCAAAGAGCAGCGGCGGGTGCCCAAGGAGCTGTACGAGCTCACGCAGGTCTTCGTCTAGCCGCGAGGCTCGCGCCGGGCGCGGGAAGCGGATGCTCGACCTCGCCGGCACCGGCGACGACGGCACCACGGGCCTCCTTGGCGGCGGGCGCGCGGCCAAGGACGACGCGAGGATCGAGGCCTTCGGCACGGTCGACGAGGCGTCGAGCGCGCTGGGCCTTGCCCGGTCGCTGACGGCCCACTCCGAGGTGCGCGAGATGTGCGAGGAGCTGCAGCGCGGCCTCTATGCCGTCGGCGCCGAGCTTGGCACCGGCCCGGACGTGGACAGGCCGTTCGTCGTCACGGGCGAAGCGGAGGTCGCGCGCGTCGAGGAGCTGATGCGGGGCGTCGAGGATCGGGTCGCCATGCCGCAGGGCTTCATCCTTCCCGGTGCCACGCCCGCGTCGGCGGCGCTCGACCTGGCCCGCTCGATCACGCGCCGCGCCGAGCGCCGGTGTGTGACGCTTCGGCGCGGGGGAGGGCTGGAGAACCAGTGGGTCCTGCGCTGGCTCAACCGGCTGAGCCTGCTGCTGTTCGTGCTCGCACGCTACGAGGAGAGCCTGGCCGGCGCCAAGGCGCAGCCGGCGCGAAGTCCACGCCCGGGGCGTTCTATCTAAGCTTCGAGCCCAGTGAGCCCTCTCGCCTCCGTCACCGTCGCCGGCATCGTCCTCGCCGTGCTGTACGTCGGGCTCTCGTACCAGGTGTACCGGCGGGCGTTCGTGCCGTCGCGCCCCATGTGGCTCGACGACTTCACGTTCACACCGTTCGAGTTCCAGGCGGACTACGAGGAGGTGGAGCTGGTCACGGCCGATGGCGTGAACTTCGGCGCGTGGCACTTCCGGCAGCCGGGGTCGCCGCAGACCGTCATCGTGTCCGGCGGGCACAAGGGGCAGCGCCAGGGCGGGCTCGGGATCGCGATCGCGCTGTGGCGGAAGGGCTTCAACGTAGTCCTCTACTCCTACCGCGGCATGCCGGGCAGCGACCGTGCGCCGGTCACGTTCGGCATCAAGGAGGTGCTCGAGCTCCAGGCGGTGATCGCCTTCGCACGCAAGCGCATCCCGAACGCCCGTATCGGCCTGCTCGGCTACTCGATGGGTGCGGTGGTCTCGCTGCTCGGCGCCGCCGGCGAGCCGGGCATCCAGGCGCTCGTCCTCGACAGCCCGTTCTCCGACCTGCGCAAGCTGCTCGTCGAGAACGTGCGCGCGGCGTCGAAGCTGCCGGGCACGCCGTTCGTCTGGCTCGCCGGGGTCATGCTCTGGCTGCGCACCCGCTGCACGCTCGCGATGTGCCGGCCGGTCGACGAGATGAGCACGCTCGAGCCCAGGCCGCTCTTCTTCATCCACGGCGGTGCCGACGCCATCACCAACGTCGCGCACAGCAGGCGGCTCTACGACGCGTACCGCGGCCCGCGCGAGATCTGGATCGTCCAGGGCGCGCCGCACACTGGGGCTTACTTCGCCGACCGCCCGCTGTACGTCGAGCGCGTCGCCGGGTTCTTCGCCCGCCACCTCGGGCTCGACGTGAGCAGCCACCTCCGGCTCGTCGAAGAGGAAGAGGTCTCGTAGCCCTGTAACAAACCGCCTGCCTGACGACAGGAATAGGTGAGCAATGCAGCAGGTGGCCGATGTCAACGCGTCCAAAGCGGTGCCGGTCAGTGAAGAGACCTTCGCCGACCTGCTGCGGCCGCTGATCGACCCCGCTTTCCGCCTCGCCCTCGCCATGCTCCACGACGCCCAGGCCGCGGAGGACGCGGTCCAGGAGGCGTCGTTCACCGCCTGGCGCAAGCTCGGGCGGATGCACGACCGCGGCCGGCTGCGGCCGTGGTTCCTCGGCGTCGTCGCCAACAAATGCCGTAACGCTCGCCGCAGCAAGTGGGCCGCCGACGTGCACATCGGCGTCCCCGAAGCCCTCTCCGTCGTCTCGGGCGAGGAGAAAAGCTTGCGCGGCGCGGACCTGCGCCGGGCCGTCGCGAGGCTCGGCCACGACGACCGCCTGGTCGTCGCCCTCTACTTCTACCTGGACATGCCGCTGCCAGACGTGGCGGCGGTCATCGGAACTTCCGCCGGGGCGGCCCGCGCGCGGCTTTACCGCGCCGTCGGCAAGCTGCGCCCCGGGGTCGACATCGAGGAGGCACTCAGGTGAGCTTGCGCACGGAGATCCACAGCGCGTTCGACGCGATCACCCCGGCGACTGGAGGCATGGCCGAACGGGTCGTGGATACCGCCCGTCGCGACGCTCAGCCCCATCAAAGGAGAAATCGACTGATGGTTCGCATTCAGGCGCCCATGTCGCTGGTGGCAGCGCTTGTCGCCATCGCGCTCGTGGCCGCCGTTCTCATCGGCGGACAGGCGCTGCGCATCTGGAACGAGCAGCACATCCCGCTTCCTGCCGTGGACACGTTCCAGGCCCAGGTCGCCGAGCTGGAGGCTAGGCCGCTGGTCCTGCCGTCGTTCAAGAGCCAGGCTGATTGTGTCTCGGGACCGTTCAACGGCGCGCACGACCTTGGCTCCGGGCCGCTGTCGGGTTTCAAGTTCAGCGGTTGGTCGAGCTCGTGGGGCGTGTATTACGACAACGTCGTCTACACGGACAGCAGGATTTCAGGTCCCATCCTGGTCCGCGCTCGTGACGTGTTCGGCGACGCACGGGCGGCCTTCTTCGGTCCGTACGCTGCCGGCCCGGTGGTTGGAAGTGAAGTGATCGACGGCGCCACCTGGCAGCAGCGCCCTGAGATGGTGTTGACGGCGGACAGGACCTCGATCACACCCAACCCCCACAAGTTCCACTGGGACTTCATCTCCGCAATGCCCCGAACCTGGTCGGGTTCCAGCGGATGGCAGATTGACGGCGTTGGTTTCAGCGAGGTGTTCGTCGCGTGCTGACCCGGGAACCGAACGTCACCCTCAGCCGTATTCAAATGACATGGGTCATAACGAGGGCGCACCTATAATCCCGAAGAAAGTGGGGGCCGCCGAAACCGTCAGCCGCGTCGCCGACGCATTCCTCTCCAACGTGAGCCGCGCCATCGTCAACAAAGAGGAAGAGATCCGACTGTGCCTGGTGACCCTCCTCTGCGAGGGTCACCTCCTCATCGAGGACGTGCCCGGCGTCGGCAAGACGATGCTCGCCAAGTCCCTCGCGCGGTCGCTCGACTGCACCTTCCGGCGCATCCAGTTCACTCCCGACCTCCTGCCCTCGGACGTGACCGGCGTGCGCGCCTTCAACCAGAAGACCAACGAGTTCGAGTTCCGGCCGGGGCCGGTCTTCTCGCAGATCCTTCTCGCCGACGAGATCAACCGCGCCTCGCCCAAGACGCAGGCCGCGCTGCTCGAGGCGATGGAGGAGCGGCAGGTCACGATCGACGGCGACACGCACCCGCTGCCAAAGCCCTTCATGGTCATGGCCACGCAGAACCCGGTCGAGTACTCGGGCACGTTTCCGCTGCCCGAGGCCCAGCTCGACCGCTTCCTCATGAAGGTCCGGCTCGGCTACCTCACCGAAAAGGAAGAGGCCAACCTGCTCAACCAGCACAAGGTCGAGTCGCCGATGGACGAGCTGCAGCCGGTCGTTTCGCCGAACGAGCTCCACGCCGCGCAGGCCGCGGTGCGCGAGGTGTTCGTCAAGCCCGAGCTCCGCGAGTACATCGCTCGGCTCGTCGGGCGGACGCGCGGCAACCCGGAGGTCGCGCTGGGTGCGAGCACGCGCGGCACGCTGCACCTCTACCACGCAAGCCAGGCGCTGGCCGCCGTGGACGGCCGGAGCTACGTCATCCCAGACGACATCAAGAAGCTGGCCGAGCCGGTGCTGGCGCACCGCATCATCCTTCGGCCGAACGCCGAGATGCAGGGTCAGAGCGCGGGCAAGCTGGTCGCGGGACTGCTCGAGCGCGAGCACGTGCCGCAGATGGCCTACGACGGGTAAGCGCCCGGCCAACCTCCCATGAGCAAGGTCGCCCTCGCCGGAGCCCTCGGCCTTCTCCTCTTCTTCACCTACCTGACCGGAATCCGCCCCGCCTACGCGTTCGCCTACGCGCTGTGCCTCCTGTTCCTGGTCGCCTGGGCATGGCCGCGGCTCGCCGTTCGCGGCGTGGTCGTCACCCGCAAGGTCGACCCGGGCACGCCGACGGTCGGTGAGGTCTTCGAGGAGGTGTTCGAGGTCCGCCGCGACGGCTGGCTGCCCGCGCCGTGGGTCGAGGTGCGCGACCTCAGCCAGCTGACCGACTACCAGCCGGGCCGCGTGATCTCGCTCGGCCGCGACCTCGTGCGCTGGAAGGCGCGCGGCGTGTACCGCCGCCGTGGCTGGATCGCGCTCGGTCCCACGGCGCTGCGCGTGAAGGAGCCGTTCGGCCTCTTCGAGCGCGAGATCCGGCTCAGCCAGCGGACGTCGATCCTGGTCTACCCGCGCGTGCGGCCGATCCCCGACCTGGTCGCGCCCAGCTCGCAGCAGGTCGGCACGTCGACCGCATTCGGCGCGTGGGCCGACTACCCGCCCGAGACCGGCGGCGTGCGCGAGTACGCGACCGGCGACAGCTTCGGCCGCATCCACTGGCCGCTTTCGGTGAAGCACCAGCGGCTGATGTCGAAGACCTTCGAGCAGCCGCTGACGACCGACCTGTGGATCCTGCTCGACCTCGACCGCGGCGTGCACTGCGGCGAGGGCGAGGAATCGACCGTCGAGTACGCGGTGAGCCTCGCCGCGTCGATGGCCTCGCAGGTGCACAGCCGGGGCCGGCAGGTCGGCCTGATCGCCAACGACTCCAAGGGCACGATCCTCGAGCCGCACCGCGCGGTCCGCCAGGACCGCCTGATCCTCGACTACCTCGCGGTCTGTCAGGCCGACGGCAGGACGCCGCTGGCGCAGACCCTGGCGTGGGACCGCATCCGCCGCCTGCCGCGGCGCGCGATCGCGGTCATCACGCCCAGCGCCGACCCCGCATGGGTTCGCCTGCTCCAGGCGGTGCGCGGGCGCCGCTCCAACCTGATCGTCTTCTATCTCGACGGCTCGAGCTTCGGCGGCCCGGACGTCAACGCGAGCTTCGACCTCGGGCAGGACGTCGACCTCTACGTCGTGCGCGCCGGCGACGACTTCGCGCGCCTGGTGAGGACAAGGGATGCGATACGTATCGCCTGACCAGCGCCTGACCGGCCCCGAAGCCGCGTTCGAGGAGCGTCGCGGCCCGGTCGGCGAGCTCTGGGACCAGGCGCGTAAGGCGATGGGCGACGGCCACTTCTGGGCCGCGATCCTCGTCCTGCTGCTGACGCTGACCTTCGCGCGCTCGACCGCGACCGTGAAGTGGGTCGACGGCATCGACGTCATCGGCGTGGTGGCGCTCGCCGGCGCGGTCGTGATGGGCGTGCTCGCGCTCACGCCCGTTCGGGACGTCTTCGCGCTCGGCATCGGCCTTCTCCTGTCGCCGTTCGTCGCCTTCGCGGCGGCGTGGCCGCAGATCCACTACCGGCACCCGACCGACATGCTCGGCTGGTCTTTCGTCACCGCCTGGTGGCAGCGCCTCACGGATCAGAGCGCGTTCCAGGACCCGTCGTTTTACCTGGTCCTCGTCTGCGTCTTGATGTGGGTCGCGGGCGCGTGGCTGAGCTGGTGCGTGCTTCGCTGGCGCAAGCCGATGCTCGGCCTTATCCCCGGCGCGGCCGCCTTTGCGACGAACGTCCTCAACGTGCCGCAGGACCAGAGCCCGTTCACCATTGCGATGCTCGTCCTGACCCTCGCCCTGCTGCTGTGGAGCAACTACACGACGTCGATCGTCAACGCCGTGCACGCGAGCGTGAAGCTGACCGGCGACGCGAAGTGGGACTTCTGGGAGAGCGGGCTCGTCGCCATGGCCGGCCTGATCGTCATCGGCATCATGCTGCCGCCGCTCTCCACCGTCGACCGCACGCTCGACGTCGAGTCGGGCGTCTTCTCGAGCTGGGCGCAGCTGCAGCAGCAGCTCAACCATCCGAACTTCGTCACCGGCGGCAAGGCCAGCGGAGTGACCGGCTTCACCGACGACGTCAAGCTCAGCGGCAACCTGCAGCGCACGCGCGACATCGTCTTCACCTACTCGGTGATCGGCGACTACGCAGGCCCGCGTTACTTCCGCGGCGTCGACGAGACGGTCACGCTCGGCGGCGAGTGGCGCTACCCCAACGGCGGCGGGCTGCGCCAGCTCGTGGCCAAGAACCAGGCGTACCTATACGGCGAGGACTACCAGAAGCTCGCGGTCGCCGGCTTCCAGGTCAAGATGCAGCGACCGCCGATCGGCAACGCCGATGTCCTCTTCTATCCGGGTGCGGTCTCCAAGGTCGACCGCGTCGCGATGGCGACGCAGGTCCCTCTGAACCTGCCGGCTGACGCGCCGTCGGCGCTGCTCTACTCGATCGACCGCCTCGGCAGCGTCCAGCCGACGACCTCGGCCGGCGGCTACAACATCACGGTCGACTACTCGACGGCGACCGCCACCGAGCTGGCGGCCGCCGGCACCGACTACCCGGGGTGGCTCGCGCAGTACCAGAGCCTGCCCGGGGACGGGAGGTATCGGTCGCCTGCCGTTCTCAGCGACATCCACGCCCTCGCGACCAAGATCGTCCAGGACAAGAACGCCACCGACCCATACGACATGGCGTCGGCGATCGAGGCGTACCTGCGCAACAGCAACAACTTCACCTACTCGCTCGACGCCGCGACGCCGGCGGGCCAGGACCCCATCGAGTGGTTCCTCTTCCACTCCAAGACCGGCTACTGCGAGTTCTTCGCCACGGCGATGGGAGACATGCTGCGCTCCCTCGGCATCCCGACACGGCTGGTCAACGGATTCGGCCCGGGCAACTTCGACACCGGCCTCGGCCAGTACGTCGTCCGCGGCGAGGACGCGCACACATGGGTCGAGGTCTACTTTCCGGGGTACGGCTGGATCCCGTTCGAGCCCACCGCCGATCCGTCTAACACCAACTACCAGGTCATCACCCGCGGCGCTAGCGGGCCCAACATCTGCTTCCGCGACGACGGATGCGACACGCCGGTCGCGGGCGTGGGCGGCGGCGGATTGACCAACACGCCGGACAGCACCGGCCACGGCCACCTCGAGGACCCCGGCTCGGCGATCTCGAACGGCGGCTTCCACGTCGCCTCGCTCGACGCCACGGCGCTGATGCGCATAGGTGGCGTCTTCATAGCCCTCATCCTGCTTTTGCTCGTTCTCGCCTCGCGCTACCTCCGCCCGCGGACGGTCATGGCGGTGTGGAAGCGGACGCTGACGCTGGCCGGCATGGCCGGCGCACAACGCCGGGCGGGGGAGACGCCGCTCGAGCTGGGACGCAGGCTGCGGCGCACGTTCCCGGAGGCGGCCCAACCCGTCGATGCGCTCGCCCAAGGATTCGTCGTCGCCGCGTACGCGCCGCCGGACGTCGCCGAGACCTCGCGGGCGACCGTGATGGAGGCGTGGTCGGCGCTGCGCCCGCTGCTTCTGCGCCGCGTCCTCCGGCGGCTGCGTCGAATCAGGCCCTAGTCTTCTCGGTCGTGTCCGCCGCGGCCGGCCGGAGCTATCCGGCGGTGACCTTCGACATCGAGCCCGAGCGCGTCGAGGCGTTTGCCCGCTCGGTCGGCGCCGACCCGGCAGACGGCGTGCCACCCACCTTCGCGACCGTCTACGCGCTGGGGGCGACGGCGCCGCAGCTGTTCGGTGACGAGGAGGCCGCGGTCGATTTCGCGCACCTGCTTCACGCCGAGCAGGAGTTCGAGTGGCACCGTCATCCGCGCGTGGGGGAGACCGTGACCTCGCGGGGCCGGGTGGCGTCGGACGTCAGCCGGCGGGGGATGCGCTTCATCAGCTTCGAGACCGACACGAGCGACGCGTCCGGTCAGCCGATATGCCGGTCGCGAGCGCTGTTCGTGATCCGCGCTTGACGGAGCGGAACTTCACGATCACGCGTGACCAGATCTCCGAATACGCGCGCACCTCGGGCGACCACAACCCGATCCACCTCGACGAGGACTTCGCCCGCTCGGTCGGGCTGCCCGGCGTGATCGCGCACGGCATGCTCCAGATGGGTCTTCTGGCCGTGGTCGCGGCGGAGGCAGCGGGGGGACCATCAAAGCTGCGCAGCCTGTCCTGCCGATTTGCCGGCATGGTCGAGCCCGGCGACACCATCACGATCGCCGCCGAGAAGACCGCAGACGGAAGGCTCGACCTGCGCGCGACCAATCAACGAGGAGAAGCGGTCATGACCAAGGCAACCGCGACCTACGAACCATGAGTCTCGACTTCTGTCTGACACCCGAGCAGGAAGAGATCCGCAAGCTCGCGCACCAGTTCGCGGAGAAGGAGATACGTCCGGTCGCCGCGCATCACGACGAGACCGAGGAGTTTCCGTATGAGGTCGTCAAGAAGGCGCACAGGATCGGCCTGAGCCCGGCCGCGTTTCTCCCCGAGGAGTACGGCGGCCAAGGGCTCGACTATCTGACCGAGCTGCTCGTCAACGAGGAGCTGCACTGGGGCTGCGCCGGCATCGCCGTGTGCATCCAGTCCATGGGCCTCGCCATCGCCGGCATCCGCGCGAGCGGGACCGACGAGCAGAAGAAGCGCTGGCTGCCGGAGTTCACGAACCCGGACAGGCTCGTCCTCGGCGGGCTGGGCCTGACCGAACCGGACTCCGGGTCCGACGCGCTCTCGATGAAGACGCGCGCGACGCGCGTGAGCGACGGTTACGTGCTGAACGGCACCAAGCAGTTCTGCACCAACGGCGGCATCGCCGACTACCACGTGATCTACGCCAACACCGACCCCTCGAAGGGACCCGCCGGCATCGCGTCGTTCCTGGTCGAGAAGGACACTCCCGGCCTGCGCATGGGCCGCAAGGAGCAGAAGCTCGGCGTCCGGGCAAGCCACACCGCGCAGGTCATCCTCGACGACTGCCACGTGCCGCTCGACCATCGCCTCGGAGGCGAGCCCGACGCAGAGAACGCCGGCCCCGGAGCGCTGGGCGCGCTGGCGACGCTCGAGGCGACCAGGCCCGGCGTCGCGGCCGGCGCGCTGGGCATCGCTCGCGCCGCCTACGAGTTCGCGCTCGAGTACGCCCAGGACCGCAAGCAGTTCGGCAAGCCGCTGTGGCAGCACGAGGCGATCGGTTTCAAGCTCGCCGATATGGCGATGAAGATCGACGCCGCACGCCTGCTCATCTGGCGCGCCGGCTGGATGGCGACCCAGGGCAAGCCGTTCGAGCGCGCGGAAGGCTCGATGGCTAAATGCTTCGCCGCCGACGTCGCCATGGACGTCACCACGGACGCCATCCAGGTCCTCGGCGGCTACGGCTACATCAAGGAGTACCCGGTCGAGAAGTGGTTCCGGGACGCGAAGATCTACCAGATCTGGGAGGGCACCGCGGAGATCCAGAGGCTTGTCATCTCGCGCGCCATCGCGGGGCAGCGCGCGACCATCAAATTGCGAGGGTGATTCATGTTTGACCTTTCAGGAAAAGTTGCGGTCGTCACCGGCGCGTCGCGCGGCCTCGGCCGCCAGGACGCGCTCACGCTCGCGTCGATGGGCGCGGATGTGGTCATCACCGACGTGCTCGTCGAGGACGACCCCGACCTTCAGCAAACCGCCGAAGCGCAGGGCAGCATGCTGGCCCAGGTCGCGGTCTCACAGGGGTGGGTGCACTCCAACGCCACGGCCGACGCGATCCGCAAGATGGGCCGCAAGTCGCTCGCGATCAAGATGGACGTGACCAACCGCGATCAGATCAAGGACGTCTTCAAGAAGGTCAGGGACGAGTTCGGCAAGATCGACATCCTGATCAACAACGCGGCGACGCTCGACCACGCGGCGCAGATCCCGAACCAGTCGTACGAGCTGTGGGACCGCGACGTGAAGGTCAACCTCACCGGCGCTTTCAACTGCACCAAGGAGGCGTGGCCTTACCTGGTCGAGAACAAGTGGGGCCGGATCATCTTCATGTCCTCCGTCGCGGGCACGCTGGGCGGGTTCGGCCAGGCGAGCTACTCGGCGACGAAGGCGGGCCTCATCGGCCTGGCGAAGACGGCTGCGCTCGAGGGCGGCCGGCACAACATCACCGCCAACGCGATCGCGCCCGGGATCATCGAGTCCGAGGCTGGCAAGGCGGCGGCGGCCAACAACCCCATGTACGACCGGTTCCGCGCGCGCACGGTGTTCAAGCGCTTCGGGCAGCCGGAGGACATCGCGAACACGATCGCGTTCCTGTGCACCGAGGAGGCCGGCTACATCACCGGCGCGGTGATCGAGGTCGCGGGCGGAATCCCGCTGTTCACGGCGTAGCGATGGGCGAGCTCGTCGACGTCAGGCGCGAGGGAGCGGTCGCGAGCGTGGTGATGCACCGCAACGGCCTCAACGCGATCGCCGAGGACCTCATGTCCGAGCTGGCGGCCGCGTTCAAGGAGCTGGGCGGCGACGCGGCTGTGCGCGTGATCGTCCTCGCCTCCGACTATGAGAAGTACTTCAGCGTCGGCGCCGACCTCGGCTCGATGATGGGCATCGACCGCGAGTCGCCCGACGCGCCGGCGCAGATCGCGTCCTTCATGTCGCGGATGAACGAGCACTTCGCCGCCATCGAGCGGTGCCCGAAACCGGTGATCGCCGCGATCAACGGCCACGCCCTCGGCGGCGGCAGCGAGCTGACGCTGTGCTGCGACTTCCGGATCATGGTCGAGGACGGCCGGTCGAAGATCGGCCAGACCGAGTCGTCGCTGGGCATCATCCCGGGCGCGGGCGGCACGCAGCGCCTTCCGCGGCTGCTCGGCAAGAGGGCGACGCGCTACCTGCTCGAGTCGACGCGCCTCTCGGCGCGCGAGGCCGAGGCAGCGGGCTGGGTCGACCGCGCCGTCCCGCCCGATCAGTTCCAGGCATGCGTCGACGAGCTTGCCGGGAAGCTGGCCAAGGGTCCGACGCTCGCCTACGCCATGATCAAGGACGCGGTCCGCCGCGGCTTCGATGTGTCGCTGGACGAGGGACTTCGCATCGAGGCCGAGAACTTCGCCCGCGCCGCGCTGAGCACGGACGCCGCCATCGGGATCATGTCGTTTCTCAGCAAGCAGGAGCCCGAGTTCACCGGGTCGTGACGTCGAAAACGCGCATCGCCGTTCGTCGTCGCTGATGGAGGTTTGCGCATGAAATACGTTCTGTTGTTCGGCGGCACGATGGAGGACGTCGACGGCCTGGAGCCCGACCGGCGCCAGCAGGCGATGGCGGACTACGCGCAATCGGGCGTGTGGTTCGAGAAGTACTCCAAGGCAGGGAAGATCGTCGGCGGCGAGGAGCTGCAGGGCCCGTCGACCGCGACGACGGTCAACCGGCGCAACGGCAAGGTCGTCGTCACCGACGGCCCGTTCATCGAGTCCAAGGAGGTCATCGGCGGCTTTGCGGTCATCGACGTCGCCGACCTCGACGAGGCGCTGGCGATGGCGAAGGAGTGGCCCGGGCCGGTCGAGATCAGGCCGGTGGTCGACCACTCGCAGGAGGGCACCCGATGAAGTACGTGCTGCTGTTCGTTGGAACGCGCGAAGACCAGGACCGCTGGGACCAGATGACACCGCAGCAGGTCGAGGCGTCGATGGGCGGGGCCGGCGAGTGGTTCGAGAGGTATGGGCGCGAGGGCAGGATCGCGGGCGGCGAGCAGCTCCAGGGCTACAAGAGCGTCAGCACTGTGGCCTCGAAAGACGGCAAGCGTGTGGTCACGGACGGGCCGTTCATCGAATCGAAAGAGGTGATCGGCGGCTTCGCGGTCGTCAACGTCGCCAGCCGCGACGAGGCCGTGGAGATGGCGAAGTCGTGGCCGGCCGGCCCGGTCGAGATCTGGCCCGTCGTGGAACGATAGGAGGCCTGGGCTCGACACGGACCGCAACCGATGCCGCCCTCGCGGCCGTCTTTCGCGAGGAGGCGGCCAAGCTGACGGGCGCCATGGTGCGGCTCCTCGGCAACTTCGACGTCGCCGAGGAGGTCGTCCAGGACAGCCTCGTGGCCGCGCTCGAGTCGTGGCCGCGGACGGGCGTACCCGACAAGCCCGCGGCCTGGCTCATGACCGCGGCACGCAGAAGGGCCATCGACGTTTTGCGGCGGGACAAGCGCTACGTCGAGAAGGTGGCGCTGCTGGAGCGTTCGACGTTACCGGGTGACGGCGAGGCCGACGACCGGCTGCGCCTTATCTTCACGTGCTGTCACCCGGCGCTCGCGCTGGACGCGCAGGTGGCGCTGACCCTGCGCGCCGTGGCGGGCTTCACCACCGCCGAGATCGCGGCGGCGTTCCTGGTTGCCGAGCCGGCGATGGCGCAGCGCATCGTGCGGGCCAAGCGCAAGATCGTCGCGGCCCGCATCCCCTACCGGGTGCCGGACGCGTCCGATCTCCCGGCGCGGCTCGAGGCTGTGCTCGCCGTCCTCTACCTGATG
>CAYWTI010000086.1:0-6421 GCA_964461175.1 uncultured Actinomycetes bacterium
CGCTGGTGGCCGTCGGTGAGGCCGAACCGCAGCTGGATCACCCGCCGCTCCCGGGGCGCCAGCGCGCGCAGGACGTCGTCGACCTGGTCCTTCAGGTCCGATCGCATGGCGGCGTTCGCTGGCGACTCGGCGTTGGCGTCCTCGATCAGGTGCCCGAGCTCGGTGTCGCCTTCCTCTCCGATCGGCGTCTCGAGCGACACGGTGTCGCGCGCAGTCTGGCGCAGCGCCTCGACCTCGAGCGGCGTCAGGCCCAGCTCCTCCGCGATCTCCTCGTCGCTCGGCTGCCGGCCGAGCGAGTCGCGCAGCCGGTCGGAGACGCGCACGAGCTTGTTCGTCTGGTCGCCGATGTGGATGGGCAGCCGGATCGTCCGCGCCTGGTCGCCGATCGCGCGCAGCACCGCCTGGCGGATCCACCACGTCGCGTAGGTCGAGAACTTGAAGCCGCGCTTGTGGTCGAACTTCTCGACCGCGCGCATCAGGCCGACGTTGCCCTCCTGGATCAGGTCCAGCAGCGGCATCCCGCGGCCCTGGTACTTCTTGGCGATGGACACGACCAGGCGCAGGTTGGCCTCGGTCATCCGGATGCGGGCGGCGACCGACCCGCTCTCGATCTGCTTGGCGAGCTCGACCTCCTGTGCCTTGGTCAGGAGCGAGCCGCGGCCGATCTCGCGGAGGTAGGCGCCGAGGGCGTCAGCGTCGGCTTCGCCCGGATCGGCAGG
This sequence comes from uncultured Actinomycetes bacterium, assembly GCA_964461175.1. GTDB lineage: Bacteria > Chloroflexota > Dormibacteria > Dormibacterales > Dormibacteraceae > 40CM-4-65-16. Next base: position 720 of record CAYWTI010000086.1, read on the forward strand.
CGCGGGAGCGGGTCGCGCCTCCATCTCGATGAGGACGTCGGCGACCTGGGGCGAGATCTCCTCGCCTTCTTCGAGCCACAGTGAAGCGGAGGGTTGGGCTTGCATGCGGGTATTTCCTACCTCGTAACGTGGGATTCGAAACAAGGATTTCGGTCACGAGGAGGTGCAGATTTGAAGATCGCGTGCGTACTCGGCCCCAAGTTCGAGGACTCGGAGTTCAAGCAGCCCTACGACGCCTTTCGCGAAGCCGGGCATGAGGTGACCATCGTCGGGCTCGAGGCAAATAGCCAGCTCGAGGGCGACAAGGGCATGGAGAAGGCCCAGGTCGACCGCTCGTTCCAGGACGTCCGGCCGGACGAGTTCGACGCCATGTTCATTCCCGGCGGCGTAAGCCCGGACAAGCTCCGGGCCAACGACCAGGCCGTGGCGTGGGTCAAGAGGTTCATGGGCACCGGCAAGCCCGTCTTCGCCATCTGCCACGGGCCGCAGCTGTTCCTGACCGCCGACGAGCACCGCAACCACCGCATGACGGCGTGGAAGACGGTGCAGGGCGACCTCCGCAAGGCCGGCGCCGATGTCGCCGACCAGGAGGTCGTCGTCGACCGCAACCTGGTCACGTCGCGCCAGCCGCAGGACATTCCTGCTTTCATTCGGGAATCGCTCAAGATGCTTCAGCAGGTTCCGGCCGGCCGCCAGCGCTAGCGGCTCAGCCCAGGGGCGTTAAGTGAGCTGGGCCACGTTCGAGGTCACGACGACCCGGCGGGCCCAGCTCCTCGACATCACCGAACGCGTGGCCGACGAGGTCCGCCGCGCTGGCGTGGACACCGGGATCTGCCACGTCTTCGTGCCGCACACGACCGCCGGGGTGACGATCAACGAGGGCGCCGACCCCGACGTCGCGGCCGACGTCGAATCCCACCTCGGCGAGCTCGTGCCCAAGGAAAAGGGCTTCGAGCACGCCGAAGGGAACTCCGATTCGCACATCAAGACCATCCTGGTCGGGCCGTCCTGCACCGCCCCGGTCCGCGGCGGCAGGCTCGCCATGGGCACGTGGCAGGCCATCTTCCTGTGCGAATGGGATGGCCCGCGCACCCGCAAGATCGAGGTCGCCGTCTCGCCCCTTTAGCCTCGCGGCGACCGTAAACAGGCTCGGATTCGCCGGTGTGCCCCCATACTTCTCGCGGCGTTAACCAAACCGGGTCCGAGGAGTCATGAATCAACGCAGCGCCCGGGCTGCCGGGGGACGGGGCTGGCCGCTTCAGGCGTACTTCGGCGCCGTCGCGGCGGTGGTGGTCGCCGCGGGCGTCGCGGCGGCCGGCTACGTCGCGCTCGCGCCCCAAGGGGGGCCGGACCCGCAGGCCCGCGAGCTCGCGATCATCGCCTTCGGCGTCCTGCTGACGATGGTGGTGCTGGCGTTCGTCTACCGCTCCGTGGCGCGTCCGGTCTCACAGCTGGGCGATGTGGTGAGCAAGACGCACGACTTCAGCAGCCGGGTGCCTGAAGCGGGGCCGCTCGAGGTCGCGGCGCTCGGTGCCGAGATCAACGCGATGATCGCCTCCCTCGACGCCGACGTCGCCGAGAAGGAGCGGATCGAGCGGCGGGTGACCACCGCCGAGTCGAGCTTCCGCGCCCTGTTCGAGGGTTGCCCGCTCGCGTCGCTCATGATCGACGCCGATACGTTGGAGATCCTCGACGTCAACCGGGCCGCCCTCGAGGCGTTCGGCTACACGCGCGAGGTGTTCAGGACGCTGAAGACGTCCGACCTGACGGTGCCGGTGAGCCAGGCCCAGGCGGCGCTGCTCGATGACGTCCGGCACAAGCGCACGCCGACGGTTCGTTTCGGCCCTCTCGACTACCGGCGGGCGGACGGCAGCGTGCTGCGCGGCGTCGGCACGAGCTACATCGTCGCCCACGCGGACCGGACGGTCCGGATCGCGATGATCGAGGACGTCACCGAGAAGGAGCGCATCGAGCGCCAGATGCAGCAGGCGCAGCGGCTCGAGAGCCTGGGCCAGCTCGCCGGCGGCATCGCGCACGACTTCAACAACCTGCTCACGGTCATCCTCAACGTCACGGGCTCGCTGAAGCAGTCGGTCAGCGGCGGCGACGCTCGGCGTGACGTCGAGCGGGTCGACAAAGCGGCACAGAGCGCTAGCCGGCTGACTCATCAGCTGCTCGCGTTCGCCCGCCAGGAGGTGAAGGCGCGCTCGGTCCTCGACGTCACGACGCAGCTCAACGACCTCAAGGACCTCCTGTCGCGAACGATCGGGTCCCACATCGCGCTGACGCTCGACCTCGCTCCCGACCTGTGGCCGGTGCTGATGGACGCCGGCCAGCTCGAGCAGATCGTCATCAACCTGTCGGTCAACGCGCGCGACGCGATGCCGCGTGGCGGCAAGCTCCTGATCCGCGCACGCAACCTGACGCTGGACGGCGCCGGCGGCGGAGCCCGGCCGGCGCTCGAGCCCGGCGACTACGTCGAGCTGCAGGTCTCCGACAGCGGCATGGGCATGGACCACGCGACCCTCGAGCACGCCTTCGAGCCGTTCTTCACGACCAAGCCTGTGGGCCAGGGCACGGGCATGGGCCTGGCCACCGTGTACGGGATCGTCAGCCAGCTGGCCGGCCGCGTGTCGATCTCTTCCGAGGTGGGCCGCGGCACCACGGTGACGATCCTCATCCCGCGCACCATGGAGCAGTTCGCGCCGAACGCCGCCGAGCCGGCAGGAAGGCGCACAACCGGGCATGGCACGATCCTGGTCGTCGAGGACTACCCCGACCTGCGTGAGCTCTTCCAGGAGATACTCACCGGTGCGGGTTACACCGTGCTCGTGGCCGGCGACGGCGCGGAGGCGATGACTGTGGGCCGCGAGCACCGGGGTGCGATCGACCTCTTGCTGACGGACATCGTCATGCCCAACCTCCTGGGCACCGACCTCGCCGCGGCGATGCAGATGGAGCACCCCGGCCTTCACGTCCTTTTGATGTCGGGGCACGCGCAGCCGGTCATCGGCTCCTCGACCTCTTTGCCTGCCGGCGCGAAGCTGCTGCAGAAGCCGTTTCTCGAGGCCGAGCTCCTGGACAAGGTCGCGGAGGCTATGGCCGCCGACCCCGTCAGCGCATGAGATCGGGCGTTCGCGGGACCGTCCTCGTCGTCGAGGACAGCGAGCAGTCGGCGGAGCTGCTGCGCGAGCTCGTCGAAGGCGAGGGGTTCGAAGCCGAGGTGGCGCGCAGCGCCGAGGAAGGCGTGGCGGCCCACGAGCGGATGCACCCGGTGGCTGTCCTTCTCGATTGGGGGCTGCCCGACGGCCCCGGCACGGAGGTGTGCCGCGAGATCCGCAAGCGGGACGGCGCGGTACCGATCATCTTCGTCTCCGGACGCGACGACGAGACGAGCATCGCCCGCGCGCTGGACGCGGGCGCCGACGACTACGTGCCCAAGCCTGTGCGCGCCGGTGAGCTGATGGCCCGGCTCGAGGCGCACCTCCGGCGCGTCGCCGCCCTCAGTCCCAGCCCCAACGGAGCCACAGCCCACGCGGCGAAGACGCGGATCGCGCATCTCGGCGCGCTTCAGATCGACCTCGGGGCGCGCCAGGTGCGCAACGGCGGCGTCCCGGTGCGCCTCGGCGCGCTCGAGTTCAAGCTCCTCGAGTACCTGCTCGTCAACGCGGGCACGGCGGTGTCGCGCGAGCAGATCCTCGCCGAGGTCTACGGCTACGACGCCGACATCGGCTCGGAGCGCGTCGACCTGCTCGTGCGCAGGCTGCGCGCGAAGCTCGGCGAGCACGACGCGCACGGCCTCATCGTCGCCGTCCCCGGTTATGGCTACCGCCTGGAGCGGCGCGAGGCCGCGCGCTGAGCATGGCGATCCGCGTCCTCATCGCCGACGACGACCGGGCCCTCGCATCGGCGCTGGCCGACACGGTCAAGGCCGCCGAGGGGATGGAGGTGGTCGGCGTCCGCCACGACGCCGATTCGGCCGTCAACGCGGCCGCGATCGTCCGCCCGGACGTCGTTCTCGTGGACGTGCGCATGCCCGGCGGCGGCGTCGCCGCGACGCGGCGCATCCTTGCGCAGCAGGCGGGCGTGGCGGTGGTCGGCCTTTCCGCGCATGAGGACGAAGCGACGGCTCTCTCCATGCTCGAGGCCGGCGCCGTCGGTTACCTGGTCAAGGGGATGCCCGAGGTCGAGATCACGGAAGCGATCCGGCGCGCCAGCCGCGGCCAGATGAGCATGCCCGCCGACCTCGGCATGGGCACCCTGCGCGACCTTCTCAGCAAGCTTCACGACACGACCGAGGTGGCGAAGGCGCTGCGCTCGAGCGAGGAGCGCGTCCGCTCGCTCCTCGACGCGATGCCCGACGCCCTCCTGATCGTCAACACCCGGGGCGAGATCGTGGTCGCGAACGCCCCGACGCAGCGCCTGTTCGGCTACAGCCCGGGCGAGCTCGTGGGCCAGTCGATCGACGTGCTCGTGCCGGACCGCTTCAAGGCCGCGCACTCGCGCCTCGTCGGCGATTTCCAGAAACACCCACGCGGGCGTCCCATGGGCACCGGCATCCCCCTCTACGGCCGGCGCAAGAACGGCACCGAGTTCCCGGTCGACATCAGCCTCGGCCGGATGCACGACGGCGGCGAGATGGCCGTGGTGGCGGCCGTGCGCGATATCACCGAATCGCGCAGCGCCGACGAGGTGCGGCGCAAGCGTGAGGCCCTGGTCCATGGCCTTCTCGAGTCCGCGCCGGACGCGATGATCGCCGTCGACGCACGCGGACGCATCCAGGTCGTGAACAGCCGCGCGGAGCAGCTCTTCGGCTATTCGCGCGACGACCTCGTCGGGATGAGCGTCGACGCGCTCGTGCCCGATGGTCGCCGCGCCGCGCACGAGGCGCATCGCGCCGCGTACCTGCGCGAGCCGCAGGTGCGCGGGATGGCGCAGGACCTCGACCTGTCGGCCCGCCGTAGCGACGGAAGTGAGTTTCCGGTGGATATCAGCCTCTCCCCTATGGCAACCGACGACGGGATGCTCGTCATCGCCGCGGTGCGTGACATAACCGACCGCAAGCTCGCCGAGCGGCGCCTCGCCGAGACGCAGGAGATCGCCCAGCGTCACCGACTTGTCGCGCACCTCGTGCAGGCGCAGGAAGAGGAGAGGCGGAAAATCGCGGCCGATATCCACGACGACTCCATCCAGGCCATGACGGCGGCGAGCCTTCGCCTCCAGCAGCTGCGCAGGCACATGGTCACGGAGCAGCAGCAAGAGCTGGTCGGGCGTCTCGACGAGGCCGTGCGCGAATCGATCACGAGGCTGCGCCGCTTGATGTTCGACCTCCGTCCGCCCAGCCTCGACCGCGCCGGCATCGGGGCGGCGCTCCGCGAGCTGCTCGAGCGCATGCGGGCCGAGACCGATATCGACTTCACCCTCGAGGACCATCTGCCCAACGAACCGTCAGGCGACGTCGGCATCGAGCTCTACCGGATCACGCAGGAGGCCGTGGCCAACGTACGCAAGCACTCGAACGCGACGCTGGTGCAGGTCATCCTGCAGCCCGCGCACGGCGGCTGCCTGGTCCGCATCGCCGACAACGGCAACGGGTTCGACGCCGCGTCGTGGACGGCTCAGCCCGGCCACCTCGGCCTCATCGCCATGCGCGAGCGCTCGACCATCGCCGGAGGCTGGTGGAAGATCGAGAGCGAGGCCGG
>CAYWTI010000087.1:0-9466 GCA_964461175.1 uncultured Actinomycetes bacterium
TGAGCCACGAGAACGAGCGCTTCCACCTCCAGGTGACGTGTGCGCAGTGCCAGGTGACGTTCATCGTCGTCCTCGCCATCGCCGGCGGGGCTGTGGAAGAGGTCGAGTCGTCCTCGACACCGGCAGCGGTGGAGGCGCCCGTCGCCGCGCCCGAGCCGATCAGCGTCGACGAGATCCTCGACCTGCATCTCTACCTCAAGAGCTTCCAGGGCACGCTCACCGAATTGATCCACCAGCACGACCACTCCCGCGGCTAGCGCTCGTATCCATCTGAACCCCGACGCGGCTGAAGCTCGCGTCTATCTGGACGACGCCGGCTCGGCGCCCGTCCTGCCCGAGGTGGTTGACGCCGTCCGCTCGGTGCCCACCGGCAACGCCTCGAGCCCGCACACCGAAGGTCGCGCGGTCCTCGCCGCCCTCGACCGCGCGCGCGACCTGGCCGCGGCGGCGCTCGGCGCAAGCCGCACCGAGGTGACGTTCGTAGCGTCGGGCACCGAGGCCGTTAACCTCGCGCTCTTCGGCACGCGCGGACCGCTCCTCACCTGGGCGGCGGAGCATCAGTCCGTGCTCGGCGCGGCGCGCCGGATCCAGACCCACGGCGGCCGCGCCGTGACCATCGCGCACGTCGACGGGGATGCGACCGCCGACGTCGAGGCGATCAAGCCCGGCTTCGGTGTCGTGTCGATCGGCCTCGCCAACAACGAGGTGGGCACGGTCCAGCCCATCGCGGAGGTGATCGCGCGTGCGCACGATGCGGGCGCCCTCGTGCACGTCGACGCGTGCTGCGGCCCGCGCTGGATCGACGTGCCGGCAGGCGCGGACGTCGTCTCGTTCAGCGGCCACAAGCTGGGCGCCGGCCGCGGCGGGATCCTCTACGTCCGCGACGGCGTGCGCATCGAGCCGATGCTGTTCGGCGGACCTCAGGAGTGGGGGCGCCGCGCGGGTTTCGACGACGCCGCGGCGGCGACGGCGGTCGCGACGGCGCTCGACGTGAGCGTTCGCGACCGCGACGCACGCGCAGCCAGGGCGCGGTCGCAGTCCGCCGCCCTGCGTGAGGCGTTGGCCGATCTGGGCGGCGCGCCGACCGGCGCGGCGGCGCGGCTGCCGAACTTCGCCACGTGCACCTTTGCCGGCCGCAAGGGCGAGGACCTGCTGCTCGCGCTCGACCTCGCCGGCGTCGCCGCGTCTAGCGGCTCGGCGTGCGCGTCCGGGTCGCTCGATCCGTCGCATGTGCTCCTGGCCATGGGCATGACGATGGACGAGGCGCTGGGCAGCCTGCGCCTCACGACCGGCTACACGACGACGGACGCCGAGATCGCGCGCGCGGTCGACATCCTGCGCACAGTGCTGGCGCGCAAGCGGGTCCATGCCTAGCTCGCCCGGCCGGAGCCCTGAAGAGCAGCTCGCCCAGCGCCTCGCTAGCGGCGAGGAGACCGTGCTCGCCACGGTGGTGAAGCTCGACGGCGAGCCGCCGTCGCAGCCCGGCGCGAAGCTGCTCATGTCGCGCGACTCCGTGCTCGCCGGCACGCTCGGCTGCAGCGAGTTCGACACCGCCGCGCTCGCCGACGCCGTCGGCATCGCGTCGTCGGGGGCGCCGGCCATGCGCACCTACCGGCACGACCTCGGCTCGATCGACGTGTACCTGGAGCCGTACGCGGCCGCACCGGCGCTGCTCGTCTTCGCCGACACGCCGGTGGCCCGAGCTCTCGCGCGCTGGGCCCCCGAGGTCGGATTCAGCGTCACGCTCGCGCCCGCCGCGGCCGATGTGCCGCCGGCGACGGCCGGCGAGCTCTACGTCGTGCACACGAACCACGACGCGCCCGACCTCGTCGACGCGCTCGAGGCGGTGCTGCCGCGCGACCCGCGGTTCATCGGTCTCGTCGGCAGCCGGCGCCACACCGGCCACCACCTCGAGGCGCTGCGCGCGAAGGGTGTCGCCGAGGAGGTGATCGAGCGGATCCAGAGCCCGGTGGGGCTCGACATCGGGGCCCGCACGCCGGAGGAGATCGCGCTCTCGATCCTGGCCGGGCTCGTGGCGGTCAGGCGCGGCGGCTCGGCGGGATGGAAATCAAGTAAGGGTTAACTCGATCTGAACTCCGGCGGCCCGACCGCATAATCACGAGCCGTGTCGATCGGTCCGGGGACGAAGTTGGGCCAGTACGAGGTCCAGGAATTCATCGGCCAGGGCGCGATGGGCCGCGTCTACCGCGCCTACCACGCCGACCTCGAGCGCACCGGCGCGGTCAAGGTGATGCAGGCGATCGCCCCCGACACCGACTCGGTCGCCAGGTTCCGCCACGAGGCCCAGGCGATCGCGAAGCTGAGGCACCCGAACATCGTCGACGTCTACGACTTCGGCACCTTCGAGGGGATGCCGTACATGGTCGTCGAATACGTCGGCGGCGGCAGCCTGGCCGCCAAGATCGGCGACGGCGCCCTCGATCGCGCGACGGCGCTGCGCTACCTTCGCGGCATCGCGGCCGGGCTCGACTACGCCCACGCGCACGGCATCGTCCACCGCGACGTCAAGCCGGCGAACGTGCTGCTCACCGACGACGACTCACCGGTCCTCGCCGACTTCGGGCTCGCCAAGCTCCTCCACGGCTCGTCGCTCAAGTCGATGACCGGGGTGACGACGGGCACCCCTGCGTATATGGCGCCCGAGCAGGTCACAGGTAGCCGCGTCGGGCCGCCGGCCGACCGCTACTCGCTTGCGACGATCGCGTACGAGATGCTGACCGGGGTCATCCCGTTCGACGGCGAGGGCCTGATGGAGCTGCTGTACGCGCAGGTCCACCGCGAGCCGGTGCCGCCGAGCGGGCGTGACGCCAGCCTCGGCCCGGCGGTCGATGCGGTGATCATGCGCGGCCTCGCCAAGGATCCCGCCGCGCGGTGGGAGTCGTCGGCGGCTTTCGTCGACGCGCTCGCCGAAGCGCTGGCGCCGGCCCGTGCGGCCGGTCCGGTCGCGTCGACGTTGGTGATGACGCCGCCGCTCGCCGCCACCATGGCGATGGCCGCCGTGGCGGTGGCCGAGCCTGAAGCGCTCCCTGCAGTGCCGGCGGTGGTCACCCTCGCCTACCCGTCGCCTCCGCCCGCGACGGCGAAGAAACGATCGCGCAAGCCGCTGATCCCGGCCGTGGCCGCGGCTGTCGTCGTGGTGGCGCTGCTCGCCACCGCGATCGGCTGGGCGGCTACGCACCGCCCGGTCACGCTCTCGCTCTCGGCCACCACGGTGACCGCCGGCGACACGCTGGTGGTCAGCGCCGACCACCTCCCGGCCAACCAGGCGGGCCGGGTCGAGCTGTGGAGCGCGCAGTACACCTACCCGTTCCGCGCCGGCGCGAACGGCCACGTCGACGTCACGGTCGCGGTGCCGCTCGGCATCGATCCCGGGGATCACCAGGTGAAGGTGTGCTGGAACAACGCGTGCCACGCCGAGACGACGCTCCACGTCCTCGCCGCTCCCGAGCCGTCGCCGAGCCCGACCCCGGTGCGGCAGTCGCCGACGCCGCGACCGACGCCGACGGCCACGCCCGCGAGCTCGCCCAGCACGAGCCCCAACCCGCGCACGCTCTCGGTGCTGCCGGTGCGGATACCAGTCGGGACCGGCACGGTCGTGGCGACCGGCGCGCACTTCGCGCCGGGCCGGCTGGTCAGGGTCACCTTCGTCCAGCAGACGACCTCGACCAACGACGCGCTCGGGCAGATCGTCGTCGGCACATCGGGCGTGTTCTCGATCCAGTTCCAGCTCCCCATCACGGCCCGCGCCGGCGCGGCCTACGTCGTCGCGTGCGACCCCGTCGCGTGCGCGTACGCCACGGTCGACGTCGTCAGCGCCACGTAGCGCCCGGGCGCAAGCACAGGAGCCGGCGGCCGTTCCTTAATCCGGCATGAAATCGCGGATGCTCCCCGGATAATCGCCTACCCATGCCGATCGCCCCCGGAACCCACCTCGGCCAGTACGTGGTCCAGGACTTCCTCGGACAGGGCGCCATGGGCGTCGTCTACCGCGCCTACCACCCGGAGCTCGAGCGGACTGGCGCCGTCAAGGTCGTGCAGGCGATCAGCCCCGACCCGAACGCCGTCGTCCGGTTCCGCCACGAGGCGCAGGCGATCGCCAAGCTGCGGCACCCGAACATCGTCGACGTCTACGACTTCGGCGACTTCCAGGGGACGCCGTACATGATCGTCGAGTACGTCCCCGGCGGCAGCCTCGCGGCGCGCATGGCCAAAGGCCCCCTCGACCGCCAGGCGGCGATCCGCATCCTGCGCGGCATCGCCGCGGGCCTCGACTACGCGCACTCCCACGGCGTCGTCCATCGCGACGTCAAGCCGGCGAACGTCCTCCTGACCGCCGAGGAGTCGCCCGTGCTCGCCGACTTCGGCCTGGCCAAGCTGATGCAGGGCTCCTCGCTCAAGTCGATGACCGGCGTGACGACCGGAACCCCCGCGTACATGGCGCCCGAGCAGGTGACGGGTGAGCGGGTCGGCCCGGCGGCGGACCGCTACTCGGTCGCCACGATCGCGTACGAGATGCTGACGGGCGTCATCCCCTTCGACGGCGAGGGCCTGATGGAGCTCCTGTACGCCCAGGTGCACCGCTACCCGACGCCGCCGAGCGGGCGCATGCCCGACCTCGGCCCGGCGGTCGACGCGGTGATCATGCGCGGCCTGGCCAAGAACCCGGCCGACCGGTGGGAAACGTGCGCCGCCTTCGTCGATGCGCTCGAGCGCGCGATGGCCGCCGAGCCCGCGCCCGCGCCGGCGGTCGCGCCGACGATGGTCATGGCGCCGACGGTCGGCCAGACGCGCCCGCTCGCGCGTAAGGCGGTGGTCGCCGATACGCCCGACGCCACCGTCGCCGTCGCCTACCCGGCCGTCACGCCCGCTCCCACCGCTCCGCTGCCGGCCAAACGTTCGCTCCGGCCGAGCCGGCGCCGGATCCTGCTCGGCCTCGCGGCGCTGCTGGCGCTGCTCCTGACGTTTGGCGTGTGCGCGGCGGTCGTCGCGCAGGCGACGACGCTGACGGTCAACCCCACCCTGGCGGCGCGCGGGCAGACCGTCGAGGTCACCGCGACGCACGTGCCCGCTGGCCAGGCGGGCGAGATCGAGCTGCACAGCATCGTCCACACGTACGCGTTCCAGGCGGACGGTCAAGGACGCGTTCGGGTCGAGATGACGGTGCCCGACGACGTCGAGCTCGGCGACCACGTGGTCAAGATCTGCTGGGCCAACTCCTGCCACAAGGACGCGGCGCTGCGCGTCGTGGCAGGCCCGGGCGAGCCGCTTCCCACGCCGAGCGGGTCACCGTCAGCGAGCCCGAGCGCGTCCCCCAGCGGGACCCCGCACAGCTCCCCGACGCCAGGATCGACGCCGCGCACGACAGCGACCCCACGCTCGACGACGACCGCCAACCCGACCGCCGCGCCGAAGCCGAGCCCGACGCCGACCAAACCGCCGCCCTCACCGACGCCGACCTCGAATCCCTGCCCGACGTCGACCTCGGCCGCGACACTGACGCAGCCCGGCAGCACCGTCGCGCTGTCGTCGACCATCCCAGTCGCCGGTCAGAACTTCACCCCGAACGCCCAGGTGACGGTGCGGTACTACCTGGGCGGCACCTTGAAAGCTACGAAGACCGCCACCGTGGGGTGCAACGGGACGTTCTCGACCTCATTCGCCGCGGGATCGGTCCTGGGCAACGGGTCGATCACGGCAACCGACGGCACGCGCAGCGCGTCGAAGAGCTTCACGATCGTCCTCTAGAACACCTCCGCGGCGACGAGGTCGTCGAACGTCTCCCGGCGGCGCATGACGTGCGCCTGGCCGTCGCGCACCATCAGCACCTCGGGCCGCGGCATCCCGTTGTAGTTGCTCGCCATCGCGAGGCAGTACGCACCCGCGGCGGGCACGGCGATCACATCGCCCGGCCGGAGCGCGGGCATCTCGATGTCGGTGATGAGGATGTCGGTCGACTCGCAGTACTTGCCGGCGATCGTCACCTTCCCGTCGCTCGCGCGGTCCGGCGCGGAGGCGAGGAAGGCCTCGTAGCGCGCGCCGTACAGCTTCGGGCGGATGTTGTCGCCCATGCCGCCGTCGACGGCGACGTAGCGCCGCACCCTTGGGATGTCCTTGATCGACCCGACGGTGTAGAGCGCGATACCCGCCGGACCGGCGATCGAGCGGCCCGGCTCGACCACCAGCTGCGGCACGTCGAGCCCGCGCCGCGCGCAGCCGGAAACCATGGCGTGCCGGATCGTCTCCACGAAGTCGCGCGGCGTGGGCGGATCGTCGTTCTGCGTGTACGCGATGCCGAGGCCGCCGCCCGCGCCCAGCTTGCGCGGCTGGTAGCCGAGGTCGCGGCGAAGCTCGCCCGCAAGGCCGAGCATGATGTCCATCGCGTGCTCGTACGCGCCGAGGGCGAAGATCTGCGAGCCGATGTGCGAGTGCAGCCCGGCGAGCTCGAGACGCGGATGCGCGAGCGCGGTCTCCACCGCCTTCCGCGCCGCGCCCGACTCGATCGAGAAGCCGAACTTGGAGTCGAGCTGGCCGGTCGAGATGTGGTCGTGCGTGTCCGGCTTGACGCCGGGCGACAGCCGGAGCATGACGGCCGCGCGCCTGCCTTCGGGCACGACCTCGCGGAGCAGGTCGAACTCGTGCTCGCCGTCGATGACGATCGTCGCGCCCACGTCGAACGCGGCGCGCAGGTCTTCGACGCTCTTGTTGTTGCCGAGGAAATGGATGCGGTCGCGCGGAAAGCCGGACCGCAGCGCCAGGTGGAGCTCGCCCGCGGACACGACGTCGAGCCCGAGACCCTCCTCGGCGACGACGCGCAGGAAGCGCGGCGACGCGAAGGCCTTGGCCGAGTACAGGACCTGCCCGTTGCCGCCCATGGCGGCGACGTACTCGCGCGAGCGCTGGCGCACGGTTTCCTCGTCGTAGACGTAGAGCGGCGTGCCATGGCGGTGCGCCAGCTCGACGAGGTCGCAGCCGCCGACCTCCATGTGGCCCGCGGCGTTGACCCGGTACGTGACCGGGAAGAGCAAGTTGCTAGTTAGGCGATCCGCAGGAGCACGCGCCGCCGCACGCGCAGCCGCCGCCGCTCGTCTCGCCCGAGAATTCGCCGAGGCTCGCCTGTTCGCCGCCGCCCGCGACCGCGAAGCTGGAGACCAGCACGCGCGTCTTGGTCGACTCGCACGCGGGGCAGACCTGCGCCTTGTCGCGTTCGGCGAACCTGGTGAGCACGTCGAATCTCTCGCCGCACTCGCACCGATACTCGTAGATGGGCATCTCAATGCAGGATTCTAGGTACTCGGAGCTGGCGCGGATGATCGAAGCCTGGCCGGGCCTGGTGTCAGGGCCGGCGACGCCGCTTGTGGCCGACTCGCTGGTCCTTCTGCCCTTTCTCGGCGAGGCGCGCCGGGTCGTCGACGTCGGCTCCGGCGGAGGCCTTCCAGGCCTGCCGCTCAAGATCGCGCGCCCGGAGCTCGAGGTCACGTTGATCGAGGCCGACCAGGCCAAGGCCGCGTTCCTCGTCCAGGCCGCCGCCCGGCTCGGGCTGCGTGGCGTCGAGGTGCTGGCGGTGCGCGCCGAGGAGGCCGGGCGCGATGCCCGCCACCGCGAGGCGTACGACGTCGCGGTCGCGCGTGCGGTGGCGGCGCTGCCGGCGCTGGTCGAGCTGTGCCTTCCCCTGGTCAGGGTCGGCGGCCGCCTGCTCGCGCAGAAGACGTCGGGCGACGAGGTCGCGGCCGCGGCGCGGGCGCTGGAGATGCTCGGCGGCGAGGTCGTGGGAGTCGAGGCGGCCGCGTCGTCGGCCAGGGACAAAGGCGTCGTGGTGATCGTGGCCAAGGTGCGGCCGACGCCGGACGCCTACCCGCGCCGGTCCGGCATCCCGGCCGCCAGGCCTCTCTGAGAATACGAGAGCGGCGAGACGCTGGAGCCTCGCCGCTCTGCCGGGGGAAGCTGTTAGCTGAGGACCGTCGTGCCGCCGGCCTTGATCGTCTTGAGGTTGCTGAGCGCCAGGTCCTGAACGGCCTTCGGAAGCGGCGCGTACTCCAGGTCCTTGCTGTCGGACTGGCCGTCGGTGACAAGCCACTTGAAGAGGTTGACGATCGCCTTGCCCTTGTCGGCGTCGCTGTAGCTCGTGTAGAGCATCACCCAGCTGAAGCCGGCAATGGGGTAGCACGCGTCGCAGTTCGCGTTGGTGATCGAGAAGTTCGTCGGGCCGACGTTGTTGTTCGTCGCCGCCGCGGCGGTGGCGCCCGCCACGCTCGCCTGCACGAACTTGCCGGCCGCGTTCTTCAGCGCGGCCTGCTTCATGCCCACCTGCACGACGTAGGCGAGCTCGACGTAGCCGACGGCGCCGTCCGTCGACTGGATGGCCTGCGCGACCGCCTGGTTGCCGCTGGCGCCGACGCCGGTCGGCCACTTGATCGACTTCGCCGGGCTGCCGGTCTTGGTCTTCCACTCGTCCGAGACCTTCGCGAGGTAGTCCGAGAAGTGGAACGTGGTGCCGCTGCCGTCGCTGCGATGCACGACCGTGATCGCCTTGTTCGGGAAAGTGGTGCCCGAGTTCAGCGCGGCGATGGCGGGGTCGTTCCAGCTCTTGATGTGACCGAGGAAGATACCGGCGAGCGTGTCGGCGTCGAGGTTGAGCGAGCTGACGCCCGAGACGTTGAAAGCGATCGAGACGACGCCGAGCGTCGTCGGGATCTGGGTCAGCGCGCCGTCACCGCCTGCCTTGGTGATGTCGGCGGCGCCCATCGGCACATCGCTGGCGCCGAAGTCGACGGTCTTGGCTTGGAACTGCGAGATGCCCGCGCCGGAGCCGACGGCCTGGTAGTTGACCGTCACCTGCGGGTACTTGATCGAGTAGTCCGTGAAGGCCTTCTGATAGAACGGCCCGGGAAACGTCGCGCCCGCGCCCGTGAGTGAACCCTTGCCGACGTCGGTGGTCGTGGCCGACGGCGCCGAGCCACCGCACGCGACGGCCACCATCGCGGCGGTCGCGGTCACAAGGAACTGCAGGACCGGTGACGAAGAACGACGCATGTAGCCCCTCCTGACTTGCTGCACGTGATTCGCGCATCAACGTAGGACGGGCCGTTTAAGTCGCGGTTAATCGCGGCTTAAGCCTCGGCGACATCGATTTCAAGGGTCCACCGCGCATACTCGCGCAATGCTCTGGGACCGCCCGCGCGCCGACCAGAATCGACGCGCGGACGACAGCCGGCGCGCGGGCGAGACGGTGCCCGACCAGTTCGCCGGCGCGCTCGAGCACGCGCCCGTCATGGCGCTCCTGCTCGACGCCGAAGACCGCGTGGTCACCGCCAATCTCGCCGCGCGCAACTTCTTTTCCATCGAGCCGGCGCGACTGCCCGCGAGCCTGGTCGAGGTCACGCTCGAAGCGAGGCTCTTCGACATCGTGCGCAGCGGCATCAGCTCGGCGGAGGCGCAGCTCGTGCAC